>QHVY01000174.1 GCA_003223695.1 Acidobacteriota bacterium | reverse complement strand
GGCGTGATGATCCCCGGGCAATTCGGTCCAATGAGCCGTGAGCCGCGCGCGTGCGCTTTCAGGAAGTCGTGCGCCTTCATCATGTCGTTGACCGGAATCCCCTCGGTGATGCAGACGATCAGCTCAATGCCGGCGCTCGCCGCTTCCATGATTGCGTCAGCGGCGAACGGCGGCGGCACAAAAATTAGCGAGCACGTCGCGTCTTCTTTTCCGCGCGCGTCGGCAACGGTGTTGAACACTGCGAAACCTTCATGCGTCGTTCCGCCTTTGCCGGGAGTGACTCCTCCGACGACTTTCGTTCCGTAGTCGCGGCATTGGATCGCGTGAAATGTCCCTTCGCGCCCGGTGATGCCCTGCACGATCACGCGCGTGTTCTTGTCCGCCCAGATGGCCATATTTCTCCTGTGTGGCGGCGGGCGCGCGAGACGCGCGCCGCTACACCTTTTTCGCTGCTTCCACCACTTTCTTCGCCGCTTCCGCCATTCCATCCGCGGTGATCAGCGGGAGCCCCGACTTCGCCAGGATTTCTTTTCCCAGCTCGACGTTTGTACCTTCGAGCCGCACGACGACAGGCACCGGCAATCCCACTTCTCTTGAAGCGCTCACCACGCCCTCGGCGATGCGGTCGCCGCGCATGATTCCGCCGAAAATGTTGATGAGAATAGCCTTCACATTCTGATCACTTAAAATGATACGAAATGCATTCTTGACCTGCTCGGCGCTCGCGCCGCCGCCGACGTCGAGGAAATTCGCCGGCTCGCCCCCCGCGAGCTTGATGATGTCCATCGTGGCCATGGCCAGTCCCGCGCCGTTGACCATGCATCCGACGTTGCCATCGAGCTTGATGTAGTTCAGGCCGTGCTTCGACGCTTCGACTTCGAGCGGATCTTCTTCGTTCAGATCGCGCATCTCGGCGATGTCTTTGTGCCGGAAGAGCGCGTTGTCATCGAAGTTCATCTTGCAGTCGAGCGCGAACACGTCACCTTCTTTCGTTACCAGCAGCGGATTGATTTCCGCGAGCGACGCGTCGGTGTCCATGTACGCGGCCATCAGTTTCTGCACGAAGCTGATGCATTTTTTGTATGCGTCGCCTTTGAGGTCGAGAGCGTTCGTCACGGCGCGCGCCTGAAACGGCTGCACGCCGAGGACGCCGTCGATCGCTTCTCGGTGGATTGCTTTCGGATCGCGCGCCGCGACCTCCTCGATCTCCATGCCGCCCTGCTTCGAGGCCATGATCACGGGCATTCCGATGCGGCGGTCGAGTGTGATGCCGAGGTAGAGTTCGCGATCGATGTTGAGGGCTTCTTCGATCAGTACCTTTCGCACTTCGCGGCCTTCCGGCCCCGTTTGATGCGTGACCAGTCGCATGCCGATCATTTTTTTCGTGAGCTCAGCGGCTTCGTCGGCGTCTTTCGCCAGCTTCACGCCGCCGCCTTTTCCGCGGCCGCCGGCGTGAATCTGCGCCTTCACCACCACCCGCCCGCCCAACTGCTTGGCCGCCTGACGGGCATCGTCGGGGTGGTCGACGACGATTCCGCGTGGAACTGGAACTCCATATCGGCGCAAAATGTCTTTTGCTTGATACTCGTGGATCTTCATCGCGCGCGGCGTTTTATCACAGTCAGGAATCACCACAGAGATCACAGAGCACACAGAGACGCCTCTGTGATCTCTGTGCCCTCTGTGGTGATTGAACAGCTCGCATGAATGCAGGGGATGAAATTACTATCGCGCCGACGGAGCTCGTGGCCGGCGGCGCGGCGCTCGCGCGCATCGACGGTTTTCCGATCTTCGCCACGAACATCTATCCCGGCGATGTCGCGCACGTTCGGGTGACCGAGGTCAAGAAAGGATTCGCGCGCGCGGAGCTGGTGCGCGTCATTACGCCGAGCACGCTGCGTCGCGCGGCGCCGTGCCCGATCGCCGAAGAGTGCGGCGGCTGCGACTGGACCGCGCTGCGACTCGATGCGCAACTTCTGGCGAAGAAAAGAATCCTGACCGAGTCGCTGCGGCGAATCGGCAAAATCAGTGACTATCCATCGATCGCGATTCATCCGTCGCCGTTGAACTACCGAATGCGCAGCCGCTTGCATCGCGAAGGGGACGTCGTGGGGTTTTACGCGATGGGCTCGCATCGCGTCGTGCCCCTTGCTCATGAATGCGAAGTCGTGGGAATCAAAACGGCGCGCGTTTTCGGTGGAGGGCCGCCGTCCTCGGCGGCCGCCGCGGAGGACCGCGGCGCTCCACTGAGCGTCTGGGAAATCGACGGTCGACTGATTCGCGGCGACCAGGAGCTCACCATCCGCGTTGATCAATTCACGTACCGGCTCTCGACGTCATCCTTTTTTCAGGTGAATCGCCATCTGCTCGGCACGCTGCTGCGTCTAGTCACCGGGCATGCGGAGCGCGTGAGAAAGAAGCGCCTGGCAGTCGATCTTTATGCCGGCGTCGGCTTTTTCACACGGCCGCTCGCGCAGATGTTCGAAAAAGTCATCGCGGTTGAAGGCTCCGTCGATCCCTATGCGACGATCGAAATGGTTCACTCGCCGGTCGAACGATTCGAGATTCCTGACGCCGATTTCATTTTTCTCGATCCGCCGCGCGCCGGCACGCGCAAGAGCGTCGTCGAGGCGATCGGGCGTCGCGCGCGCGAGATCATTTGTTATCTCTCATGCGATCCGGTAACCTTTTCGCGTGACGCGAGCCGGCTGATCGCGTCCGGTTGGCGCCTGACCACGCTCGACCTCATCGATCTCTTCCCCAACACGCATCACGTAGAAACGCTCGCGTCGTTCGAGCGTGCCCAATGAAGTTCCTGCCGCACTTCCGCTGATCGCGTACATCGCCGGCCTAACATGCGGATTCTCTGCGCGAGACGCGATCGGTATGATCGCGATCGCACTCCTGCTCGCGTTGCGCAGGCGCGCACGCGCTTGCCTGATCGTTTTCTGCGCCGCGCTCGGCATCATCAACGCACGACCAACTGTGCGCCTCGAGCCGAGCGAGGATCGCTTCATCACGATTCAGGCGCCGATCGATCGCGACTGGAGCCGCCGCGGTGACGCTTTTCTGCTGCGCGTTCAATTCCGCCAGCAGCCGCTCACGATCTACGCACGCTTCGAGCCGAAGCCGATCGAGATGCAGAAGTGGATCCGCGTCGAAGGATTCCTCCGGCCGAACGATCGCGGCGAGCTGACGATGCTCATCAAGTCGCCGCGCCTGCTCGAATATCGCGATGAGTTGTCGCCGCTCGATCCCGCTGCGTGGAATCGCGCGCTCGCGAATCGGTTGCGGCCGTTCGCCAGGCAATTTCCCCACGAGGTCGCCCTCGTGGAGGCCCTGGCCCTCGGCCGAGGAGAGCGGCTCGCGGACGAGATTCGCGACAACTACAAACGAGGCGGCACATATCACCTCCTCGTTTTTTCTGGATTGCAGATCGCTTTCGCTGCAGGAGTCATCGCCTTTTTTCTTCGCTCGCTGCATGCGCCACGCGCTTCGGACTGGCTGCTGCTGATCTTTTCGATTCTTGCGCCGATGTTCATCGGCCCGACGGCGTCGGTATCGAGAGCGAGCATCGGCATCGGTCTCTACGCGATCTCACGAATTCTGAAGCGGCCGACCAGGCTCGAGAATCTCTGGTGCGTCGCCGCTTTGCTCCGGCTGATCATCGCGCCACACGATCTAACCGATGCCGCATTTCAACTGACGTACGCCGGAGCGGGCGCGCTGCTGTTCATCGGCAAGCCGCTGGCGATCGACCGCAAGCGGTGGCTCGCATATGCGATTGGCGCCGAATGCGCCGTTACGCCCCTGACGCTGTTTCATTTTCACCAATACGCGTTAGGCGGATCGCTGACCACGCTCGCCCTGACGCCGGTCATCTCCGCGATGCTGATCGTCTCGGCGCTCATCTGCGCGATTCCATGCGCTCCGCTTTTCCAAGGCATTCGGCTTTTGAGTCGGCTGTGCGCATTCGTCAACGGAATCTCAGCGACATTCGCGGGATGGCACGCGGCTCCGACAGTCATCTCACTGGCGATCGGCTTCGGTGCGGCGCTGAGTGCAATCGCATTTCTCCGCGGCCGCTCGCGCGCGATGGCAATCCTCGGTGCGACATTGATTCCGATCATCGCTGCAATCGTCGTTGCGCATCGCAGCGTCAGTCGTCCGGTCATCACCGTCATTGACGTCGGGCAAGGCGATTCGATCCTCATTCGCACACCGAATCACGCGGTCCTCGTCGACGGTGGGCCGCGCTATGCGAACGTCGCGGCGTCGCTGCTCGATCGTGGAGTGCGTGAGCTCGATGCCGTCGTGCTCACGCATGTGCACCCGGATCACTGCGGCGGCCTGCCGGACGTGATGACGCATCTGCACGTGCGCGAGCTGTGGGTGTCGCCGAGAAGGTTCGAGGGGGAGTGTGCGCAAGGGTTGCTCGATGTCGCGGCGTCCGAGCTCGTTCCGATTCATCTGCTTCGCGACGGCGAGGTTAGGAGGGGAATTCAGGTGCTCCTGGCGAACCGTACGTTCAAGCGGGCCGCGGAGAACAACAGCTCCGTCGTGCTTCGAGTGCGAATTGGAGAAAGGACGATCGTTCTCACCGGCGATATCGAGCACGAAACGGAATCGGATCTCGCCGACCGGATTGGTCCGGCAGATGTTCTGAAGGTCGCGCATCACGGCAGCCGTTCATCGTCGACCGCTGTCTTTTTGAATGCAGTGTCGCCGCGCGTCGCGCTGATCTCGTGTGGCCGCCGAAATCTCTTCGGTCACCCACATCGTGAAGTTCTCAACGCGCTGCAACAGCGGCGGATCCAGATTTTTAGAACGGATGTGAACGGTTCGGTTGAGCTCGAATTTCATGGTGATCACGTTTTTGTGCACCGCCAAATTGACACCCCACGGTGAGGCGCTTACAGTTGATTTGACCTCTATGTCGTCCACTCTCCTTCGTCTCGGCCTCTGGATCATCCTGGCAGTCGTCGCCTTTTACGTCCTTCACGAGACTTACGCTGGCACGCACCTCGAGGCGTATTTCTCCACGCCGATGCTGCAGCGCGGCCTGATGCTCGGCGCGCTTCTCGTCGTCGCCGGAATCGTCATGCGCCTTGCGGAGAAGGGGGCGTCGAAAGTCGTCAAGAATCGCTGCTCCGTCTGCAAGACTCCGATCCCGTCGGGCGCCATCTACTGCCGTGCGCATCTGCGCAACGTCCTTGCGCGCGAGGACGAGCGCACACACATGACCCGCACTCGCTAGACTCCACGCGTGACTGTCGTCATCGCCGGGCCGACGGGGGTCGGAAAATCGGAGCTCGCCGTCCGCATCGCCGAATCGGCGGACGGCGAAATCGTCAACTTCGATTCCATTCAGCTCTATCGCCGATTCGACATCGGCAGCGCCAAGCCATCCCCCGAAGTTCGCGCGCGGATCCCACATCATCTATTTGATGTTCTCGACGCTGATCAGGAGTTCAACGCCGCCGAGTATGCTCGGGCGGCGCGGCCGATCGTCGACGACATCGCGCGACGCGGGAAACTGCCGATTCTGGTCGGCGGAACATTTTTCTATTTGCGCGCGCTGCTCGCCGGACTTCCCGAAATGCCGGCGCGCGACGCGGTACTTCGCACCCGGCTCCGCAAAATCGTCCAGCCGCGCCTTCATCGGTGGCTATCGAGAGTCGATCCGCAAAGCGGCCGCTCGATCGCGCCCGGCGACCGGCATCGCGTCGAGCGTGCGCTCGAGGTCTGGCTGATCAGCGGACGTCCGATTTCCTCGTGGGAGCGGCCGACCAATGACGCCATCGCCGCGGTCAAGATCGCGCTTTCGATGGATCGGCAGAGACTCGCAACAATCCTCGATGAACGAGTTGAAGATATGTACCGCGCAGGGCTGATCGAGGAAACGCAGTCACTGCTCGAGCGTTATCCGGAGTCGGCGCGCCCGTTTTCGGCGATCGGATATCGCGAAGCCGTCGCAGTCATTCACGGAAAGATGACAACCGAAGAGGCAATGAACGAAACTCGCCGCCGCACGCGAGCGTATGCCAAGCGTCAGATGACGTGGTTGCGTGCGGAGCGGAATGTGCATTGGCTGGACGCCACTGATCGGGACGCAGCATTCGCGGCTGCACTTCGGTTGATCGAGGGAGAGAGTTGACCTATCGCACTGTTTTGTCGTTGATCGCAACGATCGTCGTCGCGAGCTGCGCGATGACTACGCCTGCACCGCCGCCGGCGGCGGTGTCAGCAGAGTTGCAACATCTCATCGATCCGCGCATCGGGTGGAAGGCAACGCCGGACGAAGCGATCGATCGTCGTTTCGATGCGGCCTGGCGATCCATTCTCGCTGGCGATTACGAAAACGCTCGCAGGCGCCTCGACGACATCCTCGTGCGCGACGCCAACTATGCGCCCGCGAATCTTGCGCAGGCAGCGATGGAGCTCCAACAGGGACACGACGAAGCCGCACGGACGATTGTCGATCCTATTGCGATGCGCTATCCGCAGTACACCGCTGCGCAGGTTTACGAGGCGGAGATCGATGTCGCCCAGAACAGAATTCGCAGCGCATACGACCGCTATCGCGAAATCATTCAACAACCCGACATGCCGCCGAGCGTCGTCGCGCGCTATGCGGAGCTGCAGACCCAGGTCTTTAATCAACTTTACGCTGCAGCCGTTAACGCGCCGCCATCCGACGCCATCCACCTGCTGCGCGACGCGCTCGAGGTCAGTCCGGCCGCCACAGCAGCGAGGGTGTTGCTCGTGCAGAAGCTCATCGCATTGCAACAGTTCGATGAAGCAAAACGCGAGCTCGATCCACTGCTCAACACGAGCGTCGCCGATCAGCCGGACGTGCAAGAGGCGCTCGCGGAGATCGATGTCGCGCATGGCCAGTACGAAACCGCGATCATTCGATATGAACGGCTTGCCCGCGGCGACACGAGTGGCAAGTACTCGCGCCGGCTCGAAGAAGTGAAACAGCAGTTCGCCGCCGCGAACATGCCGCCGGAGGTCCTCGCTGCCGTGCAGGCGCCGGCGATCACGCGCGCCGATCTCGCTGTACTGATGTACTGGAACGTGACGTCGATCCGCTTCGCTCAGAACGTCCCTTCGCCGCCGATCGCCATCGACATCGGCGACATTCCCGGCCGTGACGAAGTCATCCGCGCCATGGCTCTCGGCATTTACCCGGTCGATCCCATCACGCGGCGCGTCAATCCGGATGCCGAGGTGACCGGAGCTACATTGGCACGAACGGTGGCGCGGGTGCTGACACTTCGCGGAGCGGCATGCGCGCACGGCCTCCCCTCGGATCAGATCCCAACGGCGTGCGGGATTTCGGTCTCACCCGACGATCTCCCAGTCAGTGGACAAACCGCTGCGTCGGTGCTGGAGCAGGTGGATCGCGCGATCTCGCGGTGAGCGCCGGCTGAGAGCCGGCGCTACGTAGAGCCGCCTCTCAGGCGGCTCAACCAAACAGCGTTAACCGCGGCAGATCGAATCGTTCGCGAACCAGACGGCGCAGATTCGCCTCCTCGGTGCGCGCGCGAATTTTGGGATCGAGTTTCGATGTGTCGCCGAGGGTGGAGGCGATGTCGCGCCGCAGGTCGTCAGTGATCAGCGCATCGATCATCTCGCGTTCGATCTCCATCAACGACTGTTCGATTCGCGGCACACTGCGTTCTCGAGCCAGGTCGCGCACTCGCGAGGCGAACGGTTCCGGGATGCGCTGCGCCAATGCGTCGAGCCGCGATTCCGGACTCACTTCAGGCGTGACTTCGCTTCCGCCGACGTAAAGGTCACGCCGCGCGTCCCACAGCTCCTTCACCGCGTGGCGGCAGTACGAGAGGCTGGAGATCACTTTGCGCCGGCCGCTGGTTTCGTTTTTCTCGAAAACGCTGTCGATCGCCTCGATGACAATCGGCAGCGGGATCTCCTCCTCGTGCCATTTACGCATCAGCGCCCAATCTTTGGCCGACAGAATAAACGGCGTGCCGCGGCGGGCAGCAAAGTGAGCCTCGATTTCCAGGAAGTAGTCCATAGTTGGAGTGGGTCAGTCTGAGGACTGAGGACTGAGGACTGAGGACTGAGGTTAAAGACTGAGTGTGTGAGCCTCAGTCCTGAGTCCTCAGTCCTCAGTCCTCATACTGATCCCATGGCAAATGCTACAATTTTTGGTTCAGAGTCCCTCCCATGACAACGGCCGCCCCTCTCGCAGAGGTCACGATCTACTCGCCTCTCGCCTCACCGACCCGCCAGCAACTGAATGGAGAAATGGCGTCGATTGGGCGGGCATCTGACTGCACCATTCCGATCAAGGATCGATACCTCTCTCGCAAACACGCGGAAATCGCGCCGGTGAATGGCGCCTGGGTGTTGAAAGATTGCGGCAGCGCGAACGGAACGTTTCTCAACGGCATGCGCGTCGAGCGCGACCGCCCGCTGCACACCGGCGACCGCATCCGACTCGGCGACACAGAAATCGTTTTCGAAAGCGCGGAACACAACACCGATCGGCTGCTCGCCGTCGCGGACACGAAATCGAAGACCACGATCGCCATCCCGATCGGCGACATCGAGCAGGTCAAATATGACACTGGCGATCCGGCGAAACTGAAAACGCTGAGCCAACTCGCGGCGGAATTGCTCGAGGACCAGCCACTCGATGAACTGTTCGGCTTCATTACCGAGCGCGTCCTGCTGCACACGAAAGCATCGCGCGCGGCGATCGGTCTTCTCCACTCGGACGCGAAGTCGTTCATCAACGTTGAGGTGCGCCG
>QHVY01000362.1:4042-4391 GCA_003223695.1 Acidobacteriota bacterium | reverse complement strand
GAGATCGTCAGGAACTTTTTGCGAAAGACGAAATGAAACAGTCCGACTAGCGCGTAGAGAATCGCCGTCTTGATGACCGTGTAGCCGTTCACCGCGAGGATGTTGCCGACGAGCATGTCTTTGAGATGCTCCGTCTCCTGCGGCGCCTTGCTCATCACCAGGATCGCTGCCGCAGCGGAGACGGAGTAGACGATGCCGATGATCGCCTCCTGCGGAATTCGCGTCTCGCGATGCACGCGCGTGAGCGCGAAAATCGCCGCGCCCACGATCGTGAATCCGAGTGACCAGAAGTAGCTCGGCCCACTGTGCAGGTCGTATCCGTTGAGAAACGCGACCGTCGTGCCGAGCG
>QHVY01000362.1:0-3966 GCA_003223695.1 Acidobacteriota bacterium | reverse complement strand
CATTACTTCAGCGCCTTCGTGAGCTCATTGAGGTCGTAGTCAAACAGTTTGAAATAATCATCGAGACCCGCTTTGCCTGCGACGGATGGGTAAAGGACCACAACCTTTGCGCCGGTCTTTTCGCCGATGAAGTCGGGTGTCTTGCGATCGAAGTACGGCTCCATCACGATCACCTTGATGTGCTGCTGTTTGATCAGATTGATGATCTCCAGCGTGTGCGATGGTGACGGGGGAATGCCCGGTTTCGGTTCCACAGTTCCCGCGATGTCGAGCCCGAAATGCCGCGCGAAATTCGGCCACGATGGGTGATAGGTCACGATCTTCGCGCCGCGAAACGGAGCCATCTCTGCAACCCAGCGTTTGTTTGCATCGTTCATCCGTACTTTGAAGTTCTGGAGGCGCTGCGCAAAAAACGGTCCATCAGATGGGCGCAGCTCCGTCAGCTTGTTCGTGATCTCGATCGCCATGCGCACCGCGTTGGCCGGATCGAGCCAGTAATGGGGATTGCCCAGCGGGTGAACGTCGCCCATCGAGCGATTGATCGTGCCGCTCGGCCGGTCGAGGATCTCCACTCCAAGCGAGAGATCGAGATATCCTTTTTGCCCGGGGCGGATGTCGTTGTTGCGGCTTTGATCGAGAAGAGGCGGAAGCCATCCGATCTCCAGCTCGAGACCGACGACTTCGAGCAGATCCGCATTTTTCAAAAGAAGCAGGAAGCTCGGCTTGGGCTCGATGAAGTGCGGGTCCTGATAACCCTTCCCGATCGAGGTGACCTCGACGCGATCGCCGCCAATTTCGCGTGTGATCGACGCCGGATCTTCCGTTGCACTGACGACTTTGATCTTATTGGCAGCAAATAGATTACCGCCGATGAGTAGTGAAGTGATTGAAAGTAGCGGCAGAATACGTTTCATGAAATCTCCTAGAACGCGTGCGCGCCGTGCGCGCCGATGGCAAATTGCAGTTGGAAAAGAAGCTCATTGACCGCCCGGCTGACATCGCCGTAATGGATGCGGCGCAGCTCGCCGCGAAGCTGGCTGAATTCCGACGGCCAGAACGTCAGCGTCGCCGCGACTCCTCGGTCCGTGAACGCGCGCGTGCCGCTGTCGCCAACCACGGCGCGATCGGAGGCGTCGATGCGAACGCCGGTGAACCAGCGCTGCGCGATCTGACGGTCAGCCGATGCGTAGAATCCTCTGAGCTTGCGGTCGACGTCCGGGCGATCGTTGCCGATCAGCTCGAGCCGTCCGATGAATGATTTGTAAAGGCCCTGCATCAACGGCTTCCAGCGATACGTCACGTCGATACCGGCGAACTGATTCGCGCCGCTGCTGGCCCCTGCAAGGGCGCCACGCGCATAGCTCGACCCCAGCTCGATGTTGCTGTTCTCGTTGTAGGCGAGGTCGTTTTGTTTCTGTCGTCCGAAGATTCCGGCGACTTCGCCCTTGAACACTTCGACGGTTCCCTCGGTATACGCGAACGAATTCGGGAAGATCTTGCTGACCGAGATGCCGTCGTCGTGAAACTGCTCGTCGCCGAAGAAGTTGTGGATCACCAGCGGCTGATCGACCCACGGACGAACGTGCGTGTGCCACGTATTGTCTTTGCCGAAGTAGGCCTTCATCTTTCCGACCTTCGCCGTGAGGTCATACGGCAAAGTGATGAAATTCGCGTAACCCTCCTCCACGTCAATGCCCTGCGGCGTCAGCGAAAGGAAAAAATTCGCTTTCGCATAGGGATCGATGAACGCCTGGAACGCCACTTCCGCTTCGTCAAGCTGGAACGTTGGACGCATGTCGGCGCGCCCGAACTCATATGGATTCACCTGTCCGGCTTTCCCCAGAAAGTTTCCGATCACGGAGATATCGGGGTTGAAGACCTTCGACGCGCCGGGAGTTTGCACGTTATTGATCGTTTGCACATCGGTGAGCGCATTCGGTGGCGGCGCTTGTGTCGGGGTCTGCTCTGACGTCGCGGCAGTCGGCTGAACGGTTTCGATTTTGGTCAAATCCTCGGTCGCGGCGGCCGGCGGCGGGACATTCTTGAGTTGATCGATTTGTTGGCGGACCTCCGTCATCTGCCGGCTGAGGTCATCGAGCCTTTTTTCCAACTGCTGCACGCGCTGCTCGATCGTCTGCTGCGCTGCGAGGGGCGTGACAACGGCGAAACTGATCAGCAAAAATACGAGCCGACCACGGGCGGTCATGGGTTCCTCCTGTTTGTCGTTGGTGAAAGAGAAAAGGCGGTTACGCCGAAGGAGGAGCTCGGGAGGCGAGGGAGGGGACGATGCTCGTCGTCGTCATCATCACCGTTGCCACGGAAAGCGTGTAAACGACGAGCTGCGGCGCGGAGACGGTCGCGGTCACGAGCGGAAGGGGAGCGGTGGCGGCCGCGCAGATGGCACAGGCGCCGGGAATTGAATCTTGTTCTAAAGGATGAGAGTGCAGCAGCGGTTCGACCGCGATCAGAACCGCGACGAGGAAAATGAAAATTGAGAAACGCCGAAGCATGAGGCGCATCAAATCATACAGCGTAAGCAGACGGAGCAAGTCCGTATTCCGCGATGGAATAAGCCTTGAACCTGAGACAATTGTGAAGCGATTAGGAGATGGAAATGGCTGAGTCAAACGGAATCAAACAAGTGACCGATCAGGACTTCGAGCGGGAAGTGCTCAAGGCCGGCAAGCCGGCGTTCGTGGACTTCTGGGCGCCCTGGTGCGGCCCCTGCCGGATCATCGGGCCGATCGTGGAAGAGCTCGCGCCAAATTACAAGGAGAAGGCGGTCATCGCAAAAATGAACGTCGACGACAATCCCGAGGTGGCGCAGAAGTACGGCGTGACTTCGATCCCAACTCTGATGATGTTCAAAGACGGCAAGCTCGTCGATCGCGTCGTCGGAGCGATGCCGAAGAATCAGTTGCAGAGCTTTATCGATCGAAATCTCTAATTCACTTGACGCTGAGTATCATGGGCCGGCTTTAGAGCCGGCTTTTTTGTTGGCCGTTCACCGTTGGCCGTTGGCCGTTTTTCCTCGGCCAACGGCGAACGGCCAACGGCCAACATGCTGAGCGATCTCGACGCCTTAATGCGCGCCCGCGGCATCGACGCGATGATCGTGCCGATGCACGAGTCGTCGCACGCGGCCTTTCGCTGGATCAGCAGAGGAGCGAAGGTGACGCGCGGCTACGTGGTAAAGCTGCTCGATCGTGCTCCGTTGCTGCTCGCGTATCCGATGGAGCGCGACGAAGCCGCGGCAACGGGCTTGACGACGCGTTTGATTCACGACTTCGGCTACGACAAGATTTTCAAATCCGCTCCGAATCAGGTCGACGCTTACGCGACATTCTTCGACGCCGTGCTGCGCCAGCTCGGATCGGGCACAGTGATTTCGTTCGTCGGCAATGTGCCATTCCACTTGTACTACGGCGTCGCATCGGCGATGCAGCAGCGCGGCTGGAAGGTGTTTCGGAGCGAAGGAGAGGACCTCGCGCAACTCGCACGCAAGCGCAAAGAAGCCTGGGAAATCGAGATGATTGCCTCCGTCGGCGCGAGGACCGAGGCGGTGGTGGAGCGGGTGAGGCGAATGTTGAGGCAGTGCATCCTCGAGCGCGATCACTTCCTACTCAACGGCGAAGTCCTCACGCTCGGCCATCTCAAGCAGGTCGTGTCCAGCGAGATTGCGCGGCTGGGCATGATCGAGGATCACGAGACGATTCTGTCGCAGGGGCGCGATGCAGCGATTCCTCACTCGCGCGGCAACGCATCGGCGAAAGTTCGACCGTCGGTGCCGATCGTGATCGATATCTTTCCCTCCGATCGCGAAAGCGGTTATTTCTTCGACCTCACGCGGACGTTTTGCATCGGGCCCATCCCGCCGGAGCTGCAACAGATTCTCGCCGATCTTCTCGAGGCGTTTCAGCTCGCAGCCGGCGAGATGCGAGCCGGAAGTCAGGCATCGGCATATCA
>QHVY01000368.1 GCA_003223695.1 Acidobacteriota bacterium | reverse complement strand
GCCGGGAAGATATCAGAGCTTGCTGCCAACGTCGCTATTTTCCGGAGTAGGTCCCGGTGAACACATTCCCCGTGCCGTTTCCCTCCACTGTGTTGTTTCCGCGGCCGAGAATGTTGGTGGTGCCGGCACCGAAGGTGGTGACGCCGAAGGCATTGGCGGTGATCGTCGAGTTCGAAACGCGCACAGTCGTCATGGCGCCGCTGGCAGCGCCCGCGCGAAGGCCATATTCAGTGGTGCCGGAACCGATGCCCGAGGAGCTCTCCAGCGTCAGCTCGATCGTTGTGCCGGAGGAGTCGGTCGAGGCGAGATATTGATATCCATTGTTGACGGCGGTCACATTACGAGCCATCACGCGCAAATTGCCGAAACTCGTTTGTGCGACCAGGCCGAAGTTGCCGTTCTTCACGATGAGAGTGTCTTCAATGCTCGCGGTCACCGTCCCGATGCTCGACTGAAAACGGATTCCATCCAGTGCGTTGTCGCTGACTTCTGAATCGCGAACTATGAGAGTTCCTGGCTCCGGTACGGTTGCCGTAATGCCATTCGTGAAGCGGCTGATTGTGCAGCTTTCGACATAAAGACTGCCCGAGGTGAGAAAGGCAATCCCAGTCGCTGCACCCTGCGACTGGATCGCTGTCCCCGTCGTTGGGGCAATGGCGGCGTGAACGCCTCGCGGGGCAATGATTTGAATCGCTTTGAAGATCGTCGTCGGTCCATAACCCGCCGAGTCCATGACCACGACCTCGGCGCCATCATTAGAGACGGAGATTGCTCGATCGAAGGTGCGGCAGGGATTGGGCCGCGTGCAGTCGTTCGTATCCAGACCCGAGGAGGCCACCCAGCTTCGGGTGTTCTGAGCGTTCAGTGTGGCAGCGATCATGACAAGAAAAAAGAAAATGCGCTTTGTCATTGCGAATTCTCCTTTACCAGGCGGTGAATGTCGTGATGTGAGCCGCGGCAGTGGGGGATATGTCCGTCGTGTTCCCCCTCAATGTGTTGTTCTGACGAGTCTCGAAGGAGCCACTTCCCCCGGACGACGTGTCAACATCAATTCCGACGCGGTTGAAAGTGATCACCGTGTTCGAGACTCGGGCAATTCCGCCGGCGTATCCGGCCACGATGCCAGTATCGCCAGTGACGACCTGGCACGACTCGATATTCGTAGTTCCCGCATATGCGACCACTCCATTGGCTACCGATCCTGCGATCACAGTGTTGCTGATACTCGCTTGAATTCCAGCCGTAGTAACAACTCCGTCGTAATTTCCTTTGAATTCGCAGTGATCAATGGCAACTTTGCCCGTAAACGCACCCGAATAGGCATAAAAGCCATATGACGTATTGTCGCTGAAGCGCGACCCCGTCACGTAAATCTGATAATTCGAAAGGTTGTTGTGAGCGTAAACGCCCCAGGTGAATCCGGTGACGTTGCAAGCTTCAATGGTGAGCTCCGAGAAGTTGTCCGGGTAGATGCCAGCCGTTGCTCCGAGGGAGGTGAGAGTCAGGCCACGCAAGAGCACTCTGATACCGGCTGTACTGATCGTGATCGCGTACCCTGATGTTGGCGAGATCGAGGCGTGAACGCCGGCATTGGCGATTACCGATACGGACTGGCTGATTGTGAATGGGCCATACCCGCCTGAGGAGAGCGCGATGACCTCGCCGCCCGGGGTCGTGGCCGCGATGGCCACTCCGAAGGTGCGGCAGGGATCCGGAACCGTGCAGCTCGCGGCATCACTTCCGGTGATCGATACCGCGCTGCGGTTATTGAGCGCAAATGCGGAGGTGCATGCTAGGCAAACAAGAATGATCAGAGCTCGACGCATCAATGGACTCCTTCCAATGTCACATTGTTGACAGCGGTGACAGCGCTCCAACGTCGATATCTGCCGTGATGTTTCCGCCGACTTTGTTGTTTCCCCATGAATAGATTGTGCTGAAGGCCCTCATTCCAACTCCATTGCCTGTCACAACATTATTGGAGATGAGCGCGGCCCCGCCGTTGGCGGAAAGAATTCCAACCGCACACTCTGACACTAAGTTATTCTCTGCGGTCATAATGCCTCCGTCAGCACGCAATCCATCGAACCCGACGTTTGCAATGACACTGTCTCTTACGGAAACCCTTGAATTACGTCCGGCGACGATCCCAAATGGATTGCCACCATGAATGTCACGGACTTCCACGCGGTTAATCGTGGCTTTCAGCGCTGCTCCTACGTTGTCCACCTCAATTCCGGTTCCGGAATTTCGGACGGTGGTGTTGGAGACTCTAACGTTAAAGAAAGCAATGATTCCAAAGCCTGCAAAGCCTTCGATGACGCAATTCTCGACATGAGTTTCCGCCCCAGAACCGGTCACCGCAATTCCCGAGCCTCCCGAGCTCATGCCATAGACGTACAAGCCTCGAATGACGACGCGTCCGCTTGCGCCGGAGTTCACCACAATGGCATCCCCGGAAGTGGCCACCAGCGCTGCATAGATTCCCGGCGCCGCGATGATTGTCGCCGAACGGTCAATGGTAAACGGACCGTAGCCGCCGGAAGTCAAAGCGACCACCTCGCCGCCGGAATTCGTTTTCGATAGTGCGACGCCGAAGGTCCGACACGGGTCGGGAACGGTGCAAGCGGCGGCGTCGTTACCGCTGATCGAAACCGCGCTGCGGTTATTCTGAGCGAATGCGGAGGTGCATATGAGGCACAAGAAGAGGGCGACCAGAGATCGGCGCATATAAAGACTCCTTTCACTTCAACGTAACGGTTTGTGTAAATGCTCCGTCGGTCGCATTGCCGTGTAGAGCGTTGTTACTGAACGAAATCGTCACT
>QHVY01000378.1 GCA_003223695.1 Acidobacteriota bacterium | reverse complement strand
GCCGCTCGCGCTTGGCTCCGGCGTCGGCGCAGAGCTGCGGCGTCCTCTCGGCATCACCATCGTCGGCGGCCTGCTCGTCAGCCAGTTGCTCACGTTGTACACGACGCCGTGCGTCTACATCTGGTTCGACAACCTCGCCGCGCGAGTGCGAAAGCGCGTGCACATCGGCAATGTGGTGCCGGCGGCGCAGACGAGCGAGGGATGAATTTGATGACCCCTCATCCGCGCTCCGCGCACCTTCTCCCCGCAGGCGGGGAGAAGGTTATCGAGAGCCCTCGCCCCGCGAAGCGGGGAGAGGGTGGCCGCAGGCCGGGTGAGGGGCGATGAGTTTCTCCGAACCCTTCATCCGCCACCCTGTCGGCACATCGCTGCTCAGCGCGGCGGTGCTGATGGCCGGTGCGCTCGCGTACACGAAATTGCCCGTCGCGCCTCTGCCGCAGGTCGAGTTCCCGACGATCTCCGTCTCCGCCGGTCTTCCCGGCGCCGATCCGGAGACGATGGCCTCCTCCGTGGCCACGCCGCTCGAGCGTCAGTTCGGACGCATCGCCGGCGTGACGCAGATGACGTCGAACAGCTCGTCTGGTTCGACGAGCGTCACGCTGCAATTCGAGCTCGACCGCGACATCGACGCGGCCGCCCGCGACGTGCAGGCGGCGATCAACGCGGCGCGCGGTCAGCTCCCGGCGAATCTGCCGACCAATCCGAGCTGGCGAAAAGTGAATCCCGCCGACGCGCCGATCATGATTCTGGCGATGACCTCCGACGTCATGACACAGCCGCAGATGTACGACATCGGCGACTCGATCCTGGCGCAGAAGATCTCGCAAATCGAAGGCGTCGGTCAGGTCTTCGTCGGCGGCAGCTCCCGTCCCGGCGTGAGGGTGGAGATGAATCCGCTGCTTCTGAGCAAATTGAACGTCGGCACCGACGCGGTGCGCACGATGCTCAGCGCCGCGAACGCGAACCGGCCGAAAGGTGAGGTCCAGGGGAGGAATCTCAATTGGATCAACAACACGAACGATCAGCTCTTCAAGGCAAAGGAGTACCGCAGCCTGATCGTCACTTCGCGCGACGGTAAGCCGGTGATCCTCTCCGAAGTCGCGAGCGTCGTCGATTCCGTCGAAAACATTTACAGCGCCGGGCAGGTCAACGGCAAGCCGGCGATCTCGCTCGTGCTTTTTCGCCAGCCGGGCGCGAACATCATCGGCACCGTCGATCGCGTGAGCGCGCTGATGCCGCAACTACAGGCGGCAATTCCACCGGCGGTTCATCTGGGCATCGTCCTCGATCGCACGACGACCATTCGCGCGTCTGTGTTCGAGGTCGAGCGCACCCTGGCCATCTCCATCGGTTTGGTGATCCTCGTCGTTTTTCTTTTTCTTCGCAGCGGATGGGCGACGGTGATTCCGAGCGTCGCCGTGCCGCTGTCGCTCATCGGCACGTTCGGAATCATGTACCTGCTCGGCTACTCGCTCGACAACCTCTCGTTGATGGCCCTCACGATCTCCACTGGCTTCGTCGTCGACGACGCGATCGTGGTGATCGAGAACATCACCCGTCATCTCGAGAATGGGATGCGTCCGCTCGACGCGGCGCTGCGCGGCGCGCGCGAGATCGGCTTCACCGTGTTCTCGATGAGCACGTCGCTGATCGCCGTTTTCCTTCCCATTCTGCTGATGGGAGGAATCGTCGGCCGGCTGTTTCGCGAATTTGCAGTGACCCTCAGCTCCGCGATCGTGATCTCCCTCGCTGTTTCGTTGACCACCACGCCGATGATGTGCGCGAAGTTTCTCGTTCCTGAATCGGAGCGCAGCCACGGGCGCCTCTATCGCTGGAGCGAGCGCGGTTATCAGCTGATCCTTCGCGGATACGAGCACGCCCTCGACTTCGTTTTCGAACACACGCTGCCGGTGCTGCTCGTGACAATGGCCACGATCGGCCTGGCGGTCTACCTTTACATCATCATTCCAAAGGGATTTTTTCCGCAGCAGGACACCGGCCGCCTGAGCGGCAACGTTCAGGCCGCGCAGGACACCTCGTTCGAAGCACTGATCGAGAAACTCAACCGCTTCATGGCCATCGTGGGGCGCGACCCGGCGGTGGAAAACGTCGTCTCGTTCACCGGTGGTGGCGGTGGGCGCGGGGGCAGCTCGGCGAACATGTTCATTACCCTCAAACCGCTCAGCGAGCGGAAGGCATCGGCGCAGCAGATCATCGCCCGATTGCGGCCGAAGACGGCGCACATTCCCGGCGCTCAACTTTTCCTCACCGCACAGCAGGATGTGCGCATCGGCGGACGGCAGAGCAATGCCGATTACCAA
>QHVY01000377.1:2496-3635 GCA_003223695.1 Acidobacteriota bacterium | reverse complement strand
TTTGGCGTGACCGCATCTGGTTCTGGGCTGCACGCGGCGACCAGAAGATTTCCGATCAGGCGTCTTCGACGATCAGTACCACCGGCGCCGTGAGCGTCGGCCTGTTCGACAACATCGTCCTGCGCAACAAGAACCTGAAGCTCAACGGTCAGATCCTTGCGAGCAACAGCGGCGTCGCGTACTACACCTGGGGCGACAAAGTTCGCAATGCGCGCAATCTTTCGCCGACGCGTCCATTCGAGACGGCGTGGCGTCAGTCGGGACCAACCACTGTCGAGAAACTCGAAGACACACAAATCTTTGGCTCGAGCCTCTATCTCACTGGAATGTGGTCGAAAGTGAAAGGCGGCTTCGGTCTGCACGCTAACGGCGGACCAGGCGAGAGCGCGCCATCTGCATGGCGCGATGCGAGCTCAGTGTGGCACGACAACTACTACACGTATGACACGCTGCGTCCGCAGAAGCAGTACAGGTTGGACGGCTCGAAATTCATCGATTTCGGCCGGACCAATCATGAATTCAAATTCGGTTTCGGCTATCGCAACACTCCNNCGTCGCACGGCTCGTGGCGCTTTGATGCTTTCAGTGCGGCGACCTGCACGGGTCAGGGCCTGCCGTCGAACTGCGCGCAGGCGAATCTGCCGCGCGATGCTCCGATCGGCTACAAAGAGAAGTACAACGATTTCTATGTGGGTGACACGATTCTGCTCGGAAACCTGACGATTCAAGGCGGACTGCGCTGGGATCGGCAATCGACGCAGAACACCGCTCTATCGATCGGCGCGAATCCAGTTCTCGCCGGGCCGCTGAGCATTCCGTGCACAGTGGCGCTGGGAGCCACTTGCCCAGGCTTTGTAGCGGCAACGCCTTCGAGTCCGGCGGTCGCCGGCTCGCTGAACGTAGCCCTACCGCCTATCACATATGCAGGCGATCCGCGCGCGCTCAAATGGAACACCGTCAGTCCACGAATCGGTGCGACGTATGCGCTCGGTGCTGACAAGCGCACACTGCTGCGGGCCAGCTACGACCGCTACGCGAGCCAGGTTGGTTCTGCTGTTACCGGGGCGAACCCGCTCGCGTATTCCGCGTTCTATTTCTATGGTGTCGACATGAACGGCGATCACACGATTCAGCGCAAC
>QHVY01000377.1:0-2438 GCA_003223695.1 Acidobacteriota bacterium | reverse complement strand
GCGCCGAGCGGCAGTTGCTGACGGACTTCTCTGTCGGCATCAACTACACGTTCCGCAAGTACAACAATCTCTACACGACGCTGTTCGAGAAGCATCCGGGACAAGGCGACTACTACACGTCAGCCGATTACGTTCCCTTGCTTTGTACGGCAGCCGCGGGATGCGGCAGCGGACCGAGCGCTGTGTCGCAAGGCCAACAGAGGCTGGCAGGTGGCACGTTCACGCTCAAGGATCCAATCACCGGTGCGGTCATCACGACCTTCACTACAAACGTGGTTCCTGTGTATCAGCTCGCGCCAAGCGTACCGGTGCCGACCTATCGCGTCCTGACTACGCGCCCCGGATATTCGCAGAAGTTCAATGGCCTCGAAGTCACCGCGACGAAGCGCCTGTCCCACAACTGGATGTTCCGCGCGAACGTCAGCTACAGCGACTACAAGGAGAATTGCGGCGGCAACGCGTTCGCCAACCCCACGCCGGCTGTCAACGGTGACGGCCGAGGATCCTCCGCCGCTTCATCGGCCGGTCCGGTTCCGTGTCAGACAGGACAGATCGCACCGCAGTCCGCTGGCTCGGGAGCGTTCGGCAACGATTTCATCAACGCCAAGTGGGCTTTGAACCTCACGGGCGTATATGTGTTCCCGTGGGACATCAACCTTGGAGCGAATTTCAATGCCCGTCAGGGCTACCCCTCGCCACTTCGTGATCAGGTCACCGGCGCGCGCGGTGGAACCATCAACGTCCTTCTGAACCCGGTCGGCGATAAACGTTTCGATAACGTCTACGAGCTCGATCTCCGTCTGGCGAAGGACTTCCATCTCTTCCATCGCGTCGGCATGACGTTGTCGGGCGATCTGTTCAACGTCCCGAACAAGCGTACGACCCTGCAGCGCGAGACGTTGATTCTCTTGAATGAATCGTCCCGCTCTGCCGGCTGGCGTCTGACGGAACTGCAGTCGCCTCGTGTTTGGCGTCTTGGAGCACGATTCAACTTCTAACGTTCACGAAATCTCCACGTCGAAGGCCCGCCGGCAACCCGGCGGGCCTTTTTCATTACGTAGAACCGGCTCTTCAGCCGGTTCGCTGCCGGCTGAGAGCCGGCGCCACGTTTTTTCTGGTGCGACAATGACGCGCGTGCGTGTCGCCAAAGTTGTGGTTCTCGTTCTCATCGCATTTACGGCATGCCGGCGATCCGAACACCTGCTCGAGAACAAGGGCACGCCGGTCATTCTGATTACCATCGACACGCTGCGATCGGATCATTTGCCCGCATACGGCTACACGAAAATCGAAACGCCGGCGATCGATCAGTTTCGCGCCAACTCGATTCTCTACGAGAGCGCATATTCGCATTGCCCGCTCACGCTCGTCTCGCACGCGAGCATGTTCACGGGAATGCTTCCGGCGGAGCACGGGATCCGCGACAACATCGGATACACGCTCAATCCGAAAACAAAAACGATCGCCGAGCTGCTGAAGGCGAAGGGATACGCGACCGGAGGCGCAGTTTCGGCGATCGTTCTTCGATCAGAAACTGGGATCAGTCGCGGCTTCGATTTTTGGAGCGACGACATCGACCTCGATCCCAATTTTCTCAGCCTGGGACGAGCACAGCGATCCGGCGACGAGACTCGCGAGATCGCGCAGAAGTGGATCGGCGAGCACAAGTCGCAGCCGTTCTTTTTCTTTTTTCACATCTACGAGCCACATACGCCGTACGAGCCGACGTACGATGCCGACATCGTCACTGCCGACGCGATCATGGGCCGCTTCTTCAATTTCCTGCGGCAGGAAGGGATCTACGACAAAGCGGCGATCATTCTGCTGTCCGATCACGGCGAAGGACTCGGCGATCACGGCGAAGACGAGCACGGCATCCTGCTCTACCGCGAAGCGCTACAAGTGCCGCTGATGATCAAGCTGCCGAAGGAGCGCGAACACGGAACGAGCGTGAAGACTCCTGTCGAATTGATCGACGTGTTTCCGACTATCCTGAAGGACAGCCGCCCTCGGCTGTCCGGACAGCGGGGGGCCGCTGTCCTCCACGGGCAATCACTTCTTGCGGCGGATAGAAACTCCGACCGCCAGATCTACAGCGAGACGTACTACCCCCGTTTTCATTTCGGCTGGAGCGATCTGCATTCGATGATCGCCTCAACCAACCACTACATCCACGCTCCAAAGCCGGAGCTGTACGATCTGCAAAACGATCCAATGGAGCGGAAGAACGTGTTGCAGGAGAGCCGGCGGACTTATGTCGCCATGCGTGATGCGATCGGACCGTTCATCAAAGGAGCGGAGGCGCCGAAGGCGATCAATCCGGAGCAGGCGCAGCAGCTCGCGGCGTTAGGCTACATCGGATCGACGGTCTCCACATCGAGCAACGCGGTACTGCCCGATCCGAAAGACAACATCGGCTTGTCCCACACGATCGGAAA
>QHVY01000376.1 GCA_003223695.1 Acidobacteriota bacterium | reverse complement strand
TGCGTCACGCCCACTTCGGCGTCGACCACCGTCGCGCGAATCGGAATGCGAACGAAGGAACTGACGTCGAACGAAGCGTTCGGAGCCGGTGAGGTGATTGTGACCGCCGGCGGTTTCGTATCGTGCAGAATCTCGACGATCGCTGTTCGCGTAGTTGGAGCGCGATTCGGGAAACCATCGGAGACCGATGCGATCAGCATCGCGCTGATGCCACTCACAGTATCGGGAGGAATGAAGACATTGAAGCTCGACGCTGATAGCTGCATGACCGCGCCGATCGTCGAGGAGAGCGTGATCGATCGCACGGCGACGTCATCCGATGCGACGACATTTGCCGCGATCGTGTGACCGGCATAAGTCTGTAAAGGCGAGACATCGAAGGCACCGATCGACGGCGGCGCATTCGCCACCACCGTGAACCCGCTCGTCCCCTCGGCCGTCCGGCCGGCGCGATCGGTCACCAGCGCCCGCAAAGTCGCGGGTCCCGGCGGCATGTCGGCAGGCACCGCTATATTCGATTGTGTGATCGGCACCGAAGGCGGATAGTCGCTAAACAGAGTCTGGCTCGTCGAGGCGAGCGTCAAAGCTACAGAGCCGATGCCCGCTGCCGAACCGGCGACATACGATGCGGCAAGCGTAGTGTCCTGGATCAGCGACGCGCCCGCTACCGGCGTGGAACTCAGTGCAATCGTGGGCCGATCCGCCGCATGAAGCAGTACTGCCGTGGGATCGATGTTGACGATCGGCGCACTGAAGTCAGAATCGAATCGTGCCAATGCTCGGGGTCCGAGCGTGATCACATCGAAGGTCAGCAATCCGCTCAGCGGAGTCGAAAGCGTCTGATGCGTTGACGACGCGAATCGCTCATCGAATGAGGAGACGATCAATTCGCCGGCTGATTCGTTCGGCCGGTGAAGAAAGATGGTTCCCGCTCCGCCGTCGAGGCGAGTCTTTCCTTCGCTGTTGCCGTTGCGGCCACCGCGCGCTTGCAGCTCGATCGATGTATCGAACAGATCGAGCCGCTCGGCGGCCGTGATCGCAACACGACCACCGCCTCCTCCCACATCGCCGTTCGCGACTTCATCATCGTCGCCACCGTTTGCCGTGATGCGCGTGGCAGGTCCGGTGACGAGCGCGCGCGAGTCGATGACGATGCTGCCGCCGGAGCCGGCATAACGAATTCCTGCGCCGCTTCCACCGTCGGCGCGCACGAAACCGGCGATGCACATTCGGTCCGCGTGCAAAACCATCGCACCGCCGCCGTTCGCGCCCGCCGAGCAGCACGTCGATGCTCCGGCGCCGCCGGTGCCGAAATCTGCGGGCTGGGTGATCGAGCCGTAAACGGCATTCGGCGATGCGCCGGCGCCGAGTCCACCGTACGAGCCTGAGGCGTCAAGGGGTCCAATGCCGTTGGACATGCCATGCGCGTCATTGTTCTGAGTGATTCCGTCTTCACTGCGGGCCCAGCCACCGAGAAAGCCTTTTGCTGTGAGATCGATGGAGGAGTCGCCGTCGACGTACAGATGGTCGGTGGCGGTCACGGTCACGTACAACGTTGTACCGGCGCCTGAGACCACGATCGATTTGTTCGCATACTGCGCCGCATTCGACGGTGTAATGGCGAAATCGGCGACGATTTGCTGATCGACGGATACGGCGTCTATCTTGATGGGAAGGACAACGCTGTGAGCTGGATCGGAATCGCTGATCGTCGCGGTGATCGTGAACGATCCTGAGGCGGGCACATTGATCATCGCGGTCTGTTCGTAAATTGCGCCGACGGCAGCTGCGGTGACCGGCAGAACCGGCGCGGCGAACGCTGAACTGTCGAACTGCACTGCTTCAACGTGAACGTCATCCATCGCGTGAAGGCGCAGCTTCACGGAGACGGTCTGTCCCGACGGCAATCCTGCACCGTCCAAAGGCGTGAGCCATTGCCCAACCGGCAGCGTGCCATCGTTCACGCTGTCATAAATCACGTCCGAAGTAGCCACCGAGCTGTTGCCGTGGAAATCGTAAGCAGTCGCGGTAATGTGAATTCGGGTATCGGCGTTCTTCGCTGTCACAACCGCATCCGTGCTGTACGAATCCCCAGAACCGGCGATGACATCGACGGCCTTGTTGTCGTACGCGAAGATCACGCGCGCGATACCGGACTCAGAATCGGCCGCCCGCAACGTGATTCGATATGTGTTGCCGAACTTGAAATGCGTCTCGCTCGCTGGAGTCAACGAAATGATCTGCGGTGCAATGGAGTCGGTTAGTAGTGCGACATCCGACGTGACTGCAGTCGACTGGTTGATGGAGTCAGTGACTGTTTCCGTAAAGTGAAGGGGCTCGCCTTCTTTCAAATCCTTCGGCACGTTGATTCCAAATCGCGCAGTCGGCCACGCGGCGTCGACGGCGGAGCGTGTGACCTGCTGATTGGAAGAGAAGAATTCGTAGGTCGAACCATCGAGACGCGAGCCGGCGACTTTGAGTGATACCGTCGCGACGAGTCCCTCATCGGTGAACGAGACCTGTGCATCGACATGACCGGCGAGGTATACCGAGGCGGGCGTCGCTGTCAGCTTCACATCGGCAGGTGGATTGTTCGGCGCGACGTTCCAGGTGAAGCTGGCCAGATCGCTGATGTTGTTGGAGAAATCCGTCGCGCTCGCCTTCAGCGTGTACGCGGACTTGTTCGGCGCGGCGAAGTTGTACGAGAACGGCGCCGCTTTGGTGCGCACGATGAAGCGGTCCGTCGTGCCGTCAGAATCGAACCAATCGACGTATTGAATGTCCTTCGACGCGCTCGTCGTTGCTTGGTCCGTAACCGTGACCCTGGCGTTGTACGCCACGCCGGTGATCAGAGGGAACCCGGCCGGCACTGGAGAGACGATCGCCACCACAGGTTTTGTGTGATCGAACGAGAAAAAGTCGAATGCCTGCGGAACTGTCTGCACGTTTGGCGGCGATTGTGTGTCTCGCGTACCGTTGACAGTCACTCGATAAAACGCAGAGGACAGAATGGCCACACCGCTTGGAGCAATCACCAGCGTCGAAGCATCCGCAGGGTCGAGGAAGATCTGCACGTGAATCGTGGCGATCGGCTGACCGTGTGCGGCATCGAGCTGCTCGAGTTTGGCAATTCCGCCATTGCCAGGCTGGAACGAAGTCACATCAATCGATTTGTTGAATTTCAGCCGGAAGGTTGCGCCGTCGGCCAGCGGCAGATCGACCGATGGATCGATGCGAATGACACGCGGCTCCGTGTAGTTGACTGTCGTGAAACTGCTGCCAACAGGCGCGGCGAGTGTGTGGCCGGCGAGATCCTGGATGTCGCCGCTGATCGCCACGCGATACACGACATTGCTCTTCAGCAGCCCACTCGGCGCGATCCGCACTCGGAACTGACCATCGACGACATCGCTTGTAAGAGTCGCGGATGCTGCCGAGTTGTTGTCTGTCGCAACAAGCTGGAAGTAGGACGCTGAAATGAACGCTGGATTCAGCGGCTCACTGAACGCAACGATCACGTTTGCATTCGGCGAGACGCTATTCGCATTGTTCGGCGTCGCATCGAGCCTCACCCTGGGCATCGTGATCCTGCCCGTCGCGCCATCAGCGAGCGATTGATCGTGCAAGACCGCCCCAGTGGTCACCTCATCGGGGCCAAGCATCGTGAGCGTCACTCGTGTGCTGCTGACAGGAATGCCGGCGAAGAGGTAGTGACCGTTTGCGTCGGTTCGCGTGTCGAGCCGCAGCAAACCTGTGAGTGCGGCGCTGCTGACTTCGATGAATACACGTGTTCCTGCGGACGGACTGCCGCTCTCCGCGTCGACGTGGCCATCGACTGAAACTCGATTCCCAAGTTTCACGGTCAGAAGGAGAGGCGTCGAATGGCTTTGCAAGGTTCCGCTGGCGGATGCAGAAAGATTTGCGGATGTCACCTGAACGCTGATGGGACCGAGGGCGAAGCCGGTCGCCGAGGCGTTGCCGGCGGCATCGGTGAAGATCGTCGCAGTCTTATCACTTCCGCCGATCGATACTCGCGCGTTCGCGATCAGTGAAGGATCGTCGGCGGTGACGTGCACCTGAACGCTGCCGGACGTCGGAAAGACTAACGATACTTGATCGGAGTAAGCCGAAGATGGGAAGACTCCGTCGTAGCGGATGACACGCTCTTCGCCTCCCATTTCTCTGGCTTCGATGTGATAGCCGAAACGGGCGAAGAGCTTCGCGAAATTGAGATCGTTTCCCTGAAGCTCACGAACGTACCGTGCCCCACCCTGCGTGACCTTCACATCAACCGACGGGGCGAGCACACCGGCGTGTCCACTGTCATCCGGCAAATACGTCTTGACGTTGAGCATTGCCGTCTTCTCGAGCGAAAGCTGAATCCCGCTGCGCTCGGGAAAGAGCTTGCTGATGAAGAGATCGCCGCTCGAAAAAGCGTGACGGCCGCTGTCGAGATCAATCGCATCGAGTTTGAGGCTTCCCTCCGGCACGCCATCGAACAGGAAATCGCCGGCGCTTCCCGTGGATGCTGTCGTATTTAGCGACGGAGAGTTAAGCAGGACCGGAGCGCCCTTCACTGGAGGCGAAGGCGTTACGTCTCCGTCGACCAGCGTTCCGGAAACGCGGCCTGACAGATCGAGCACCACCTGGACAGGGACGATGCTGTCGCGCACGAGATGGAACGCATCGCCACTTCCCGATCGTCCGACGCGCTTCGATGTCGCGCGAACGGAGTAATCGAAATCCGCTGGCAATCCGTCGAAAACTGCGATGCCGTTTTGATCGGTGATGGCGAAGTCGAAGCCGAGCGCGGATCGAAGCAGAGTTACTTCTGCCGATGGCACGCGTTGAAAACCATTGTCGGGATCGACGACAGTCACGCTGACCGATCCTGTTCCCGCCGCGCCGACGCTCAGCGTCACACCCCTCTGATTGTCATTCTCAAATTTGATCTCGCCCTGCCAGTCGCCGCGATTCTCCTGGTGCACTGGCGACGCAGCGGAAACGCGAACCCCTCCGCTGAAGACGTTGTTCAGGAAGAAGTGGCCGTCGCTGCCGGCAATCAGTGGATCGGTTGGCGATCCAAACGCGCGATACGGCCACGCGAGTTCACGCGCCCAATAGTGTGCGAGAGGGATCGGCGCACCGTTCGCGTCAATCACCGTTCCATCGATGCTCCCTTGTTGTCGAAGCATGATGATCAATCCGTTCACCAGGCCACCGAATCGCGGCGAGGTCGCATCGACAAATCCCGTCCGATAAATCCCATCCGACGTCACGTCCGCAGTGATTCGAAACGACTGATTGGCAGCGACGGCTGCGAATCGGAAGCTACCGTCAGATCCAGTGAACACTGGACCGAGATTTGCCGCGGACCCCGCGAGGCGAACGGCGGCGCCGGCAATCGGCGTTTGACCATCGAACGCGAGAACGCGGCCGATTGCATCGCCGAGTTGCGAAAGTTTCAGCTCAATCTGTCGCGTATCGCCGTCGAACGCAGGCCCGACCGACACGGCAGCGTACCCGGCCGGATGATCGACAGTGGCCACCACCGCCTGCTCACCGACTGGCACTTGCGTGATCGTGGCGATGCTCGTGGTCGGTTCCGTGGAAACCGTTCGGGTGCTTGTCGAAAGCTGCTGCTCGGCCTCATCCCACACTCGGTACGTGATCGCCAGGGCTCCCTGAGCGAGGTCGTACTCTTCCGGACATGTCGATTGACCGCTCGGACACGGCTTGCGAACGAGAATTTTCGCGAGCAGTGTGCCTTGACCCGGCAGGCGCAATTCGGCAACGGAGATCTGTCCATCGAAATCAGCGTGGGCGCTCCCGCGCGCCACCTGATCACCGTAGACTGCACTGCGTCCGTTTGGAATCGCCCAGACATCCAGCGACCGCGGCACATTCACCGTCATCTCGTAGATCCCGTTTCCCTTCGCGACAAAAACGTCGGGCGGGAATCCGGGCGAGATCACGCGGTAATCCGAAACGGTTGTCCCGCTCGCGCTCAGAAGACGCACACGAATCGTCGCGATGCCCTGCGGCTGAACGGTCTGCAGCAGTAACTTCAACTCGTTCGTCACGCCGGCTTGCAATGTCGGAAGCGCGAAACTTCCCTGTCGTCCGCTGCTCGGATCGAAAACTGCTCGAACGGTGATCACAGCATTCGGCACGAGCTGATCTCGCGTCCGATCGTTCGGCGCGCTCGGATCGTCACGCCAGACCGTTCCGTGCAGCGCCACCTGCTGCGGATCACCAACCACCGGAACGTGCAATGTCAGCGCTTGTTCGACGATCGAATCGGCATGCAGATCGAAATCGATCCCAGCACTCTCGCGCGTCAGATTGAATTCGGATGCAAGAACGGACACAAAACCGGCAGGAACCTTCACAAACTCGAACTGACCGTTTGCGTCGGTGAAGCCATCCATCAATCCGTATCCCTGCGTGTAAACGCCGACGTGTGCGCCGGGAACGGCTTCGGATGTGTCGGACCGTCTTACCGTGACGCGAACCGTTGCGAACCCGGCGAAATCGCGCTTCTGAATCACGAGGTCTTGCGTGACGATCTCGCCCGGCGAACGGATCTGCGTCGCAGCGTAGGTGACGTTCCCCTTCGCATCGGTCCCCGCGGCGGTGATCGGCCCGACAGGAAGGTCGTGAATCGTGAAGGCACCGTTTCCGTCGGTTGCCGTCTGCTGAAACTCGTTGTAGATCGTGCTGCCGGCTGTGATTGTGCCTGTCGCGATCGAGCCGTCGCTGTATTTCAAAGTCCCGTTGACAGAGCCGCGGCCGAGGAACTGCAGGGTGATGCGTTGGAGCTCGCCGGGAGTGCGAATCACGCCATCGAGTTGCGCGAACTTTCCTTCTGCCGCCGTCGT
>QHVY01000375.1 GCA_003223695.1 Acidobacteriota bacterium | reverse complement strand
AGCACGGGTCGATGTTCGTCCACGCTCCAGGCGCTGTAGAAAATGTTCCAGTCCCTCTTCGCCCATCGCACGTACTGCTTGAGGCCAGGTCCGATTATCAGTGCCTTCGGATTCATTCCATTTGCGTCGGCGACCCAGATGCCGCTCTCGTTGCCGGCAGCGACTGCGCAGTAGGCGATCTTCTCTCCATCGGGCGAAAATGACGGAAAGGTCGCGCTCAGCGTCGGATTCTCCGTCAGCTGCGTTGGCGGATGATTCGATCCGACATCGATCGCGAAAAGATCGCTCTTCTCTTCGACGACTGACCAAGCGAACCGATGTCCGTCGAGGGACAAGCTGACGTGTTGAATGACGCCGGGGTTCGATTCGCCTAAGCGCTTCGGCCCGTCGGTGGCCTTCCCGTCCGCGTCGACCGAGATGCTTTGGAGCAGGGACTCGTTGTAAAGAGAGAGCACGAAATACACCGTGCGGCCATCGGCGGCGAAGACCGGCGATGCCAGCCGGCGCGAGTCGGTTGCAAGCAGCGTCACCCCGGATGAATCACGCGCGATCGTAAAGATTCGACAGCGTTCGTGATCGCAACTGGAAAACGCGATTCGCTTCCCGTCGCGACGCCACGACGGTGCACCATGGCCGCCCGGCGGACGCGCGGCCATCGTCAGTGGTACCACTTTCCCAGAAGCGACATTGACGATCCAGATCGTCGACGGCGGCAGCGCCTCGTATGCATTCCAGCCGTACTCGATGTCCTCGGCTGATTGAAAAGCGATCTCCGTTCCGTCCGGCGACCACGATGGACGCGAACCGAACCTGGTCAGTTGAACCGGCGCGCCACCGTTCACGCTCATCAACCAGATGCCTCCTTTTCGGACTGACGTGTACGCGATCGTCCTCCCGTCGGGCGACCACGACGGCTGTGCTTCACCCGCCTCTCCGTACGTCAGCTGTCGTCCGGAATCGCCGTTGAGCGTCGAAACGAACAGATGAAGTGTGCCGCCCATGTCGGCGCTGTACACGATCGACGCGCCATCGGGCGAAAACGACGGCGAGACCTCGAACTTTTCCGAGGCGTGGAGCGGGCGCGCAGCGATCGGCGGAGGAACAAACGTCGATGCCTGGAGCAACTTGACCTTCTCCTTGAAGTGATCAATGAGCAACGCGCTCACGACGAGCGCGGCTGCGAGGATGGCAATCACAACGATTTTCTTCTTGTCCGAAGCCGGGCGCACGCTCGACGGCGCGCCCTCCGTTCGTAGTTGTCCGATAAAGCGATAGCCGCGCGTCGGTACTGTCTCGACGTACCGAGGCGAGTCGGCACTGTCGGCGAGAGTCTTGCGGAGCTGGGCGATGGCGCGTGTTAACGCGTTTTCGGTAACGGCGACGCCGGGCCAGACCTCGTCGAACAATTCCTGTTTGCCGACCAGCCTGTCGCGACGCTCGATGAGAGTGATCAGAACCTGCAGCGCCTTCGGCTCGATGGAAGCTGGCTGTCCGCTTTTGCTCAGCCGAAAAGCGACCGGATCAACGACGAAATCGTCGAATTGGTAGCTCACATATCTACAAATTACGTCGGACAGTGGCTCACGTTTCACCCTGAGCACCATCCCGTCAATTCATCACTGAATCCCGCAAAAACATCATCGTTCGCTCACGTTTCTGATCGTCCGTCCAGCCATGTTTCAGCCGGATGTACCTCTTTGTTCTGGTTGTCGCGGCGTGCACGATCCCGCTCGAGCCGACGCGCACGTCATTTGTCACGACGGTTCGCGTCGGCGCGAGTCGTCCGTTGCGGTTTCTGGTCGATACCGGGGCATCAGTGACCGTGATCGACCGCTCCGTCGCAGGGGAACTCAGGATCCAGCCAGAGACAAAAGTCACGGCCGTCAGCACGACGGGAACCGTAGAAACAGAGGGGGCGATTCTCGACGATGTGCGCACAGGAAGTTTGACGGTGGCCCGCACACCGGCGTTAGTGACTGAGCTGCCGACATTCGTCAATCATGGCCGGCTTGACGGCATCCTCGGCATGAGCATTTTCGCCGGCCGCGCGATCCTCTTTGACGTTCGCCGCCGCTGTGTGGAACTTGACAGCGCACCACCGCGGGGCGTGCCGCTCCATGCTCACGAAGTGGCGGGCCGCGTCGCCATCGACGTCGGCGGATTGAATTTCGTTCTCGACTCGGGAGCGTC
>QHVY01000173.1 GCA_003223695.1 Acidobacteriota bacterium | reverse complement strand
CCGCTTCGTTGAGTGGCCATAATCACGGCGTCTTCGGGACGAGCACCCAATCGGTTTTCGCAGCCTTACTCTCGTTGCCACTCTTGTCCACGGCAGTGACTTCGTAGAAATACGAGATGCCATGATTCACGGCCGTGTCTGTGTAGTGGGTCAGCGTCAACGGAGGATTCATGACAAGCGGAATGCGCCCGACGATTTTGAGCTCCTGCAAACCCGAGCCTTCCGTGCGGTAGATTCGATATCCAGCGAGATCCGGCGCATCGACGGCATCCCACACCAGCCGCACGGCATTCGTCTCCACGAGCGCTGTTAGGCCGGTGGGTACGAGTGGCGGAAGCAGATCCTTGAACTCGGCCACAGCCGGCCCCGACGGATCGCTCTCGATTTTTGTGGGAATGCTCGCTGTCACGGCGGTGACGAAGTACTGATGGGGGCCGTACGAAGGCACATCCGTGTATGTCGTCTGCGATACGGGCGCGGCATTGACGGGAGTCGCCAGCTCCTCGAGTGCCTGACCCTTCGGCGATCGATAAATGTTGTAGCCGGCGACGCGCGGCTTTTCGTTTCCAGTCATTTCTTTCTGCGGCGCATTCCACGTGAGCACGATGCCCTCTGGTTTCGGCGTCGCCACGACCGAGTCCGGCGGCATCGGCACGTCGACCGGCACGATGCTGGCGACATTCGACATCTCGCTTTTCGCCGTCTGCCCCTCGGTCACGATCGCATAGTCCAGGCGCAGCGGACGTCCATCCGACGTGTGGAATGGGGGCGCGTCCTCATAGACGAGCCTGGCTCCGGCGGCCGCCGCAGGCATCTCCGATGACTCGAGGCTGTCGAGGCGTTGACGCAATCGCGTGAACTGCTGACGGCCAATTGGCGGAACCTTCGCAAAGAGAGCAATCGCGGTCGGTACGGTCGGATCGACGTCGCCGGGCAGCAGCGTCTGCGTGTCCCGAGGAGGTTGGGCGACCGGCAACTCCTCGGGGTAGCGGTAAACGACCACGCGGCGGATCGCCCCGAGTTTCTGACCGGCGGTCGTGAGAGAGGGAAAACTCCAGGAGAGAATCACTTTGGCGCCACGCTGTGCTACAACAAGATCGCTCGTCGCCTTCGGGATGACAGGAACAGGGGGATGCGGGTCGCCGCGCTTGCCGCACGCCATCACGAAAACGATCAGCGCCGCGGCCGCTTTTTTCACGGGCGGATTCTAACGGACAACGATATGTGCGGAATCATCGGATACGTCGGCACCCGTGATGTGGTGCCAGTTCTCATCACCGGACTCAAGAAACTCGAGTATCGGGGCTACGACAGCGCCGGCATCGCTGTCGTCAATGGCAACGGCGTGGAAGTCGTCCGCGCGGAGGGGAAGCTCTCCAATCTCGAATCGAAACTGAACGAGAAGCAGCTGCAGGGCACGTTTGGCATGGGGCACACGCGTTGGGCAACGCACGGAAAGCCGAACGAGAACAATGCCCATCCCCATCGCGACTGCACGGGACAAGTCGTCGTCATCCATAACGGAATCATCGAGAACTTTCTCCCGCTCAAGCAACGGCTGCAGAAATCAGGACATCAGTTCAAGACGGAGACGGACACGGAAGTCGTCGCACACCTCATCGAACAGAACCTGAAGGATGGGACGAAATTCGTCGACGCGGTCAAAAAGTCGCTGAAGGAGCTCGAAGGGCATTACGCACTAGTGATGATCGACGGCACGGAGCCAGGCACCATCGTCGCCGCCAAGCATGGTCCGCCGCTCGTCATCGGACTCGGCGACAACGAAAACATCGTCGCCTCTGACGTCGCGCCGCTCCTCGCCTACACCCGCAACATCATTTATCTCGAAGATGGCGAGTACGCGATTGCCGATCAGAAAAGCGTCCGCGTCTTCGATGAAAAGGATCAGCAGGTCAACCGGCCGCCGAAAAAGATCATGTGGGACGCCGTCATGGCCGAAAAGGAAGGCTACCGGCACTACATGCTCAAAGAGATCCACGAACAGCCGCGCGGCGTGCGCGACACGTTCAACGGCCGCATGTTCGAGGAATCGGGCGAGGTTTACTTCAACGACCTGCAGTTCACGCCCGAAGAGTGGGCGAACATCAAGCGCGTGCACGTCGTCGCGTGCGGCACATCATGGCACGCGGGACTCATCGGCAAGTTTCTTCTCGAGGAAGCGGCGCGAATTCCGATCGAGGTCGACTATGGATCGGAGTATCGCTACCGCAATCCGATCGTCGACGAGGACACGCTGGTCATCGGTGTCACGCAATCGGGAGAAACCGCCGACACGATCGCCGGAATGCAAGAGGCGAAGGCCAGGGGCGCGAAGCTGATCACGATCTGCAATGTGATCGGCGCTGCGGCAACGCGATTGTCCGAGGGCGTCATCTATACGAATGCGGGGCCGGAGATCGGCGTCGCATCGACAAAAGCCTTCACCACACAGCTCACCGCGTTTTACCTGCTGTCGCTCTACATTCGCCAGCTTCGGGGCGAGAACCGCGACGATCTGCGCTTCGCGATGCACGAGATGCGTGTCATCCCGGAAAAACTCGAGGCGATCCTGAAAAAAGAAAAACAGATCGAGGAGCTGGCGCACAAATTCTACAAGTCGCAGGATTTTCTCTTTCTCGGCCGCGGCGTTCACTATCCGATCGCTCTCGAAGGAGCGCTGAAGCTGAAAGAGATTTCGTACATCCACGCGGAGGGTTATCCAGCCGGTGAGATGAAGCACGGTCCGATCGCGCTCATCGACGAGAACATGCCCGTCGTGGCAATCGCCACACACACGCCGGTCTACGAGAAAGTTGTCTCCAATCTGCAGGAAGTGAAGGCACGCGACGGAATCCTGATCGTCATTTGCGACGAAGGCGACGAGGCGATCCGCAAGATTGCCGACGAAGTCGTCGAGATTCCGTGGACAGTGGAGCCGCTGCAGCCGATTCTCGCCGTGGTGCCGACGCAGCTTCTCGCCTATCACATCGCACTGCGCCGGGGATGCGACGTCGATCAACCGCGCAACCTCGCCAAGAGCGTCACCGTCGAATAGTCAATGGAGCGTTCAACCGTGATGGCGTGAGGCCGCCAGTCGGCCAAACGTGGCGCCGGCTCTTAGCCGGCGCGAGCCGACTGGAGAGTCGGCTCTACGTCAGTGTTCGTTGCGAGTGCCGCACAAGACGTTGATCACCCATCACGGCGAAATCTGGCTGCTTCAATCCGCGCATCGCCGCGGAAAGATGAAAAAGCCTCGTGCGCGAGCTCTCGGCGCAGGGCATCGAGACGCTCGCATTCTTCTCAGCGTATGGCGACGGCGTGACGTTTCCGTTCTGCGTTCTTATGGCTGAATCGCTGGGAATGATCCGTCGGCTTTCGGCGAACCTCAGTCCGATCGCGACCGTCTGGCGCGCTGTTCGCTCCTGCGTGTGCACGCCGACGACAGTCATCGGTTCCGGCGCGCCCGTGCCTAGGAGAAGCTGGCCGGTCGAAGCGCATCGTGAATAGGTTGTTCTGACAGGAGCGGATCGACGCACCCTGCAGCACATGGCGCGTGTTCATGAATTCGATCGTCACTTCCGGCAAGCGTTCATTACGCTGGCACTTCTGCGTCAGGAGCGGCACAGTATGCCTTCGATTTTCATAAACGCGTCAACCGCGGCAAGAGCAGGAACAGCGATTTTGTGAGGTGCGGATCGTATGCTAATCGCGAGCGATCCAGCCGCCACCGAGGCAGAGGTCGCGGTCGTAGAAGACGACGGCTTGTCCCGGCGCAACGGCGCGCAGTTTCTGGGCGAACTGCACGCGTGCGCGGACGCCGTTTATCGGTGTCACCGTTGCGGCGATGTCCGCCGCATGCGAGCGCACACGCGCCTGCACATCGACGCGTCCGCTCGGAGGCGTTGCGCCGATCCAATGCACGCGCTCCGCGATGAGCTCAGAGCGCTCCAACGCTGATGCCGGCCCGATCGTCACGCGTTTCGTGAACGCATTGACATCGATCACGTACGTGCGCTCGCTGTTTCCGCCCGCCTGCAGACCGCGCCGCTGACCGATCGTGAACTGGTAGTAGCCGTCATGCTGGCCGACGACATTGCCTTCGGTATCGACGATTTCGCCCGCAGCTTCTCCACGCGCGATTCCCGATTCGCGCTCGACGATCGATGCATAGCCGTCCTTCTGCGGAACGAAGCAGATTTCGTAGGACTCTTTCTTCCGCGCGACCGGCAGGCCGGCCTCTGCGGCGATTGCTCGCACCTGAGGTTTCGTCAGATCGCCGAGCGGAAAAAGCGCCTCTCCGAGCTGTTCCTGCGACAACTCGAACAGAAAATAGGACTGATCCTTCGCCAGGTCCTTTGCTTTGCGCAGCTCAAGACCCTTTTCGCCGCTTGTGATGCGTGCGTAATGGCCCGTTGCAATTTTTTCTGCTCCGATCGCCTGCGCTTTCCGATGAAAGAGATCGAACTTCACGTGGGTATTGCAGAGCACGCACGGACTCGGCGTCGTCCCGCTGAGGTACGACTTCACGAACGGAGCGATGACCTTCTCGTGAAAATTTTGCTCGAGATTGAGCGTGAAATGAGGGATCTCCAGCTTCCAGGCGACGCGGCGAGCGTCGGCGAGGTCGTCGATCGTGCAGCATCCGCCGTACGTCGAATCGGCGTTCGTGAGGTTGTCGTACATCTGCATCGACAGGCCGACCACCTCATGTCCCTCGGACTTGAGAAGGTAGGCGGCAGTCGAGGAGTCGACCCCACCGGACATCGCTACGGCGACTTTCATGGCCGACCAACTAAACGATGCAAAAACAGGTAATTGTTCCTATAAGGCATTGAAACTGCATGGTTTTCCATCCATTAAGGTCCATTCAGCATTGAGCGAGCAGGGCGAAAAGAGCGTTCGGGTGCTTGTTGTCGACGACGATCCCAGTATTCGTCGGATGATCATGGCTGCCTTGCGGCGCGAGAAATACGTGTTCAGCGAAGCGGCGAATGGAAAAGAGGCGCTCGACGCGATGCGGCGTGATCGACCGAACATTGTCGTCCTCGATCTGATGATGCCGATCGTTTCCGGCTGGGATGTGTTGCGAGAGCGCTCGACTGATCCCAGGCTCCTGTCGATTCCGGTGATCATCGTCAGCGCGAATCGGGGTCCCGAGCTGGCGACGGCGATGGACAAGGGCATTTGCGCATTCTTGCCGAAGCCCTTCGATATCAATGCTCTCGGCTCACTCGTTCGAAGCTGCATCTCCGAATCGCCACAGGAATTCGCCAGCTAAGAGCGAGCGCTGCGTTTCCGCAGCAACGGCCGCTCGACCATCTGCGCATCGATCACGGCAATGGCAGCCATGTTGACGATGTCATTCACATCGACGCCGCGCTGGAGGACGTGAACGGGCTTCGCCAGGCCCTGCAGAATCGGGCCGATGACCTCTGCGCCTCCGACACGCCACAAAAGTTTGTACGCGGCATTCGCGGCGTCGAGATTTGGAAAAATGAGCACATTCGCGTCGCCCTGAATCGTGCTCCACGGGTAATCCTCACGCGCGATGTACGGCACGACCGCGGTGTCGGCCTGCATTTCGCCATCGACGACGAGCTCCGGATGACGCTCGTTGAGCAGCCGCACCGCTTCGCGAACTTTTTCCGAATCGGCATGCTTCGTCGATCCGAAATTCGAGAATGAGATCATCGCCACGCGCGGCTCGAGGTTGAAGCGCCGCGCCGTCTCTGCCGTGAGCACGGCGGTTTCCGCAAGCTCCTCCGCAGTCGGCTCGATGTTCACAGTGGTGTCAGCGAAAACGAGCATCTGATTCTTGAACATCAGGAGATACGCTCCGGACACGTTCTTTACGCCGGGCTTCGTCTTGATGATCTGCAACGCTGGCCGGACCGTCGCCGGGTAATACGCATGCAGGCCGGCGATCACGCCATCCGCATCGCCTTCATCGACCATCATCATTGCGAAATAGTTGCGGCTGTTCAGAATCCGTCGTGCGTCGGTCAGCGTGATTCCGCGCCGCCGGCGAAGTTGATGAAAGCGTTCCGAGTACTGCTCCAACTTCGGCGATTTCATGACGTCGATGATCGAGATCTTCGATCGATCGATGTTGTGCTTTTCGAGAAGCGGCGCCGCGATTTCTTCCTTGACCAGAAGAATCGGTTCGGCGAGACCTTCCTCAATGAGGATCTTCGCCGCGCGGATGATCTTCTCCTGTTCGCCTTCGGGAAAAACGATGCGCTTCGGATTGCTCTTCGCGCGATCGTAGAGCCCGTGCATGATGCCGCGCGCCCGGCCTAACAATTTTTCCAGACGCCTGCGATACGCGTCGAAATCGGTGATCGGTTCCTGCGCGACGCCTGTCTCGGCCGCTGCTCGCGCTACCGCCACCGGCACATTCAGCAGGACGCGATGATCGAATGGCTTCGGGATCAGATATTCGCGGCCAAAGCTGAACCGGTCCGTCGAATACGCGCGCAGCACCGAGTCGGGTACTTCCTCTTTCGCCAGATTCGCCAGCGCATGGGCCGCGGCGAGCTTCATCTCGTCGTTGATTGTTGTCGCCCGGCAGTCCAGCGCTCCGCGAAAGATGAACGGAAATCCGAGGACGTTGTTCACTTGATTCGGGTAATCAGAGCGCCCGGTGGCCATGATGACGTCGTTGCGCGCGGAGCACGCATCGTCGTAGGTGATTTCCGGATCGGGATTGGCCATGGCGAACACAATCGGATTTTTCGCCATCGCCTGCACCATCTCCTTCGTGACGATGCCGCCAACGGAGAGTCCAATGAACACATCCGCGCCCTTCATCGCCTCGGCGAGCGTGCGCGCTTTGGTGTCCGATGCAAACTCCTCTTTGTTCGGCGTCATGTCGACGGTGCGCCCTTTGAAAATCACGCCGTGGCTGTCGGCGAGAACCACGTTCTCCTTGCGCATTCCGAGTTTTATGTAGAGCCGCAGGCAGCCCATCGCTGCGGCGCCGGCTCCGCTGATCACGAGTTTGACCTTCTCGATTTTTTTGCCGGCGACTTCGAGCGCGTTCATCAACGCGGCTGCCGAAATGATCGCCGTGCCGTGCTGATCGTCGTGAAACACCGGAATCTTCATCTCGCGCTTGAGCCGCTCCTCGATCTCGAAGCACTCCGGCGCGGCGATGTCCTCCAGATTGATGCCGCCGAACGTCGGCTCCAACAGCTTCACCGCACTGATGAACGCCTCGGTATCGCGCGTTTCTAATTCGAGGTCGAACACGTCGATGTCCGCAAATCGCTTGAAGAGGACCGCTTTCCCTTCCATCACCGGCTTTCCCGCGCCCGGCCCGATGTTGCCGAGGCCCAGGACGGCGGTGCCGTTGGTGATGACAGCGACGAGATTTCCTTTGTTCGTGTATTTGTAGATGTCGCCGGGATTCTTGGCGATCTCCAGGCACGGCTTGGCTACGCCGGGCGTGTAGGCGAGGGCGAGGTCGCGCTGCGTCGCAGTCGGCTTCGTCGGCACGACCTCTGTTTTTCCCGGGCGCTCGCCGGAGTGATATTCGAGCGCGGCGTCGCGATCCGCCATGGAAGCCGCAGTTTATCCTGAGCGGGGATGGGTAAAAGGGGCGGGAGCGAAGGATCAGCGGTGGCGCGGCTAATCTTTTGCCACTGGCCCTTCACGCGGCAAAGAGGTCCGCCATTGGGGCGGATTGTATACGTAGCGCCGGCTCTCAGCCGGCGCCGAGCCGCCTGAGAGGCGGCTCCACGCTACACCGCTTTGCGCTTGCGCTGCGTCTCTTCGCGCGCCGCCGTTTCAACTTTAGGGCGGGCGGCGGGGCCGGCGATGTCGTGCTTGCGGCCGGTCGCGTTGTTCCACGCGATCGCCACGGCGGGCACGATGGTCACCGTCGAATATGTGCCGGCGATGACGCCGATCAACAGGATCCACGCGAACTCGTGAATCACTTTGCCGCCGAACAGAATCAGCGCGATGAGCACGATCACGACCGAGCCTGACGTCAGGATCGTTCGCGACAGAGTCTGGTTCATGGCCAGATTGAGCTGCTCCTCGAGCGTCGCTCGAGTCTTCAGCTTGCGGCGGTTCTCGCGAACGCGATCGTATGTGACGACGGTGTCGTTGATCGAGTAACCGACGATCAGCAGCAGCGCGGCGACGATGTTCAGCGAGAACTCGCCGTTGATCATGCCGAGGAATGCCAGCGAAACGGAAACGTCGTGGATGATGCAGACGACCGCGGCAACGCCGAACATCAGATCAAATCGCAACCACAGATACGCGCCCATCGCCAGCGTGGAGAGGACGACCGCCCAGATCGCCTTCTGCTGCAGCTCGCGGCCGACCTGCGGGCCGACGGTTTCCTGATTGAGAACATTGAAGGCACCGAGGAAGGTTCGATCGTTCAAAACGCGAGCGATGCCGACAGTCACGCCCGGAGCAGAGGTGACCTGCTGCATGCTCGTGAAGATTCCGACTTCCGAGCGTTTGTTGATGACGTTCTGCGCCACGCTCGCGTAGTACGCGCGCGCATCGGGACGAGTACCCTTGTTGTCGGGATCGATCGAGGCGAGAAGATCTGTCAGGCGGTCACGGCCCTGGAAATTGAGATCGAGTTTTCCGGCCGCGGCCTGCGGATTGAGATCTCGAATGAGTTTGCTCACAACCTGGCCGGCTAGATCGGTCTCGCCTTTCTGACGAGGAAGGCGGATGAGCACGGAGCGATCGTCTGCTTTGCCGTACTGCTGAATCGTGGCGTCGGTGAAATCGGCGCGGAGACGGTTCAGAGGCACCTGATCGCGAAACTTCAGAACGACGTTGGCGCCCCCGGCGAAGTCGATGCCCCAGTTGATGCCGTTCTTCATGAACAGGCCGACACCGACGAGGATCCAGATCAGCGAGAACGCCACCGCGTAGAAGCGGTATTTGACGAAATCGTAATTTGTATTAACAAAAATCTGCATGTTAAATCCTCGTCATATTATATGCTAATCGTCTGCGGTCGATCCTGCGGCTTGTACCAGTAGTCGAAGATCACACGCGAAACGAAAAACGCGGTGAAGACCGAGGCGAAGAGGCCGATCAGGAGTGTGACAGCGAAGCCTTTGATCGGTCCCGTTCCGAACTGAAAGAGGAACAGCGCCGAGATGATCGTGGTCATGTGCGTGTCGATGATCGTGCCGAACGCGCGCGAGAAGCCGTTCTCGATCGCCGCGCGCACGGTCTTGCCTTCGCGCAGCTCCTCACGGATGCGCTCGAACACCAGCACGTTCGAGTCGATGGCCATGCCGAGGGTCAGGATGATGCCGGCGATGCCGGGGAGAGTCAGCGTCGCTTTGAAGATGGCCAGCATTCCGAGGATGATCACCAGGTTGAGCAGCAGCGCCAGAACTGCATTGATGCCCGCGCCTTTGTAGTACAGCAACACCGCGAGAATCAGCGCGATGAATCCGACAAGCGACGCGAGTACGCCCTGGTGGATCGAGTCGCGGCCGAGCGATGGCCCGACGGTGCGCTCCTCCATCGTCGTCAGCGACGCCGGCAACGAGCCGCTGCGCAGAACCAGTGCGAGGTCGGCGGCCTGCTGCGTGGTGAAGTTTCCTTCGATGACGCCCTGATCCTCGATGCGATTCTTGATGTTCGGCGCGGACACCACTTTGTTGTCCAGCACGATGGCCAGGCGGCGGTTGACGTTCGCGCCAGTGAGATCGGCAAACTT
>QHVY01000172.1 GCA_003223695.1 Acidobacteriota bacterium | reverse complement strand
CGGCGTCACTTCAAGCAGCACGGCCGGGACCACCGCTACGAGCGCTACGGATACGACCGGAACGGGAATGATGGCGACCGATACCACTGGGACGGCGGGCTCGATGGGAACGATGGGAACCATGAGCACCATGGCTACGACCGGAACGGAGACCAGCGGCACCATGGCTCCAAGCGAAAAGAAAGCCGCAACTCAAAAGAAAAAGAGCAAGAAGCATTGAGATTGAGGCGCTGGCACTCACGTTGCTTCACCGCCAGCGCCAAAACATTGGGATTCGTTTGTCCTGGTAAATCCACTCTGATGCGAAGGAGGTGAGGGCAGGCATTCTCAAAGTCACTCCGATAGATGTTTCCAATCCATCAGTTCAATGCATAGGAAGGAAGAGTATGAAGAAAACCCTTCTGGTACTTCTGTCAGTCGTAGCCCTCGCATTCTTCGGCTACGCCTGTAAGCAGGAGCAAGCCACCAACAACGCCACGGAGACAACGGCGACAGATACCGGCATGACGAGCACGACGTCGACGATGTCGGCGACCGATACGTCGATGACCGGCACGACTGGCACGATGTCGACGGGTACTGAAACGACCGGCACCACTATGACCGGCACGACGGGCACCGAGACGACCGGCACCACCGGCACCACCACCACGACCAAGACCGAGAAGAAGAAGACGACAAAGAAGACGAAGAAAGGGTACTAAGTCTTCGGTCTTCGGATCGGGGGCGCCGCCGGACCTCCGGCGGCGCTCTTTTTTTTGGCCTCGAGATCTGCGCGCAGCTTCTCGTAGACGCGCATGGTTTCCACTTCCAGTGTGCGGATGTCGCCGTTGTTCTCGATGATGTAATCGGCCTGCCGCCGTCGCTCTGCGCGCGACATCTGCCGCGCGCTGCGCCTTTCTGCATCCTGCCGATCCATCCCCCGCCGCACGGCGCGATCGAACTGCAGATGCGGCTCGCTGTCGACGACGACAATTCGGTCGTAACGTTTCTTTCCGCCGGATTCGAGAAGCAGGGTCGCTTCCACCACCACAATTCGATCGCGATCGGGAAATCTCTGCGCCTCGGCAGTGATGATCCGCTCTTCCTCGCCAATCACCAGCGGATGAATCAAATCGTTCAGCTTCTTCGCCGACTGGTCGTCAACGAATGCAATGGACGCGACCTTGGCCCGGTCGATTTCGCCGTCGGGACGGACGATGTCCCGCCCGTATGCGTGAGTGAGCGCTTCGTAGCCCGGCTCGCCGGGTTGATAAAGACGGGCGACGACCGCATCGGCGTCAATCACGACGCAGCCGAGTCCCGCGAGCGTGCGCGCGACAGTCGATTTGCCGGAGGCGATCCCGCCCGTCAACCCGACGCGAAGGATCATCCCCGCCTCGCGCGGGCCGCGGTCACTGTATTACTCATTAACATAGCTATGGTCATCGGCCCGACGCCCCCAGGCACCGGAGTGATCCACGAGGCGACGTCGCGGACGTTTTGAAAGTCAACATCTCCCATGAGCTTTCCATCGACACGGTTGATGCCAACGTCGATCACGACCGCGTCCCGCTTCACCATATCAGCGGTGACGAAGCGCGGCTTACCGATCGCTGCAACGAGGATATCCGCCTCGCGCGCGACCGCTGCGAGCTCGCGCGTCTTCGAGTGGCAGATCGTCACCGTGGCATTCTGCTGAAGCAGCAGCGCAGCGACAGGTTTGCCGACGATGTCGCTCCTGCCAATCACCACCGCGCGTGCACCTTCGATCGTCACGCCCGTTGACGCGATGAGACGCATGACTCCGGCGGGCGTGCACGGCACGAGCGAGCGCTGTCCGAGGTGAAGGAGGCCGACGTTCATGGGGTGAAAGCCGTCGACGTCCTTCCGCGGGTCGACCGCTTTGATGACCTTCTTCGAATCGATCTGCGGCGGCAGCGGCAATTGCACGAGAATGCCGTCGACGTCATCGTCGCGATTCAACTTCTCGACCTGCGCCAGGAGTTGCGTCTCGCTCATCGAGACATCGAAGATCAGCTCAGTGCCGCGCAGACCGAGCTCGTGTGCTTTTCGCGCTTTGTTGCGAACATAAAGCTCCGAGGCGGGATCGTTCCCCACGCGAATGGCGACGAGACTCGGCTTGTACGGGAGCTTCGCCAGCGCGTCACGCACTTCAGATTCAACCTGCTGCGCGATTGCTTTGCCGTCGATGAGTTGCGCGGGCATCGCGCGCGGCTTGTATCACACGTGGCGCCGCCTCTCCAGGCGGCGCGCGCCGGCTAAGAGCCGGCGCTACATCCGCTTGGGAATGAATACCTTGACTGCCGCTGTTGGCCAGTGTTACCGTTTCTTCCCTTTCCTAGGAAAGGTGTGTAGTTCCTTGTGCTGCAAAGAGTTGTCGTTGTCCTCTGGCAACTGATAACCCGACAACTGATAACCGATTTCTCAGGAGTGTCATGCGTACGTATTTCCCCAAGAAGGGTGACATCGAGTCGCGCTGGTTCGTCATCGACGCCGACGGCAAAGTCCTCGGCCGTCTCTCGACGACCATCGCCACGATCCTTTCCGGAAAGAACAAGCCGGCTTACACGCCGTTTCTCGATACCGGCGATCACGTGATCGTCATCAATGCCGAGAAGATTGTTCTCACGGGTAAAAAAGAAACCGACAAGATCTATCGCAGCCACTCGCAGTACCCTGGCGGCCTCAAAGAGCGTGAGGCGCGCTTTGTGCGTGCCGAAAAACCCGAGGCGATGATCGAAGAGGCTGTGTGGGGAATGCTGCCGAAAAACAAACTCGGCCGGAAGATGCTGAAGAAGTTGAAGGTTTATCGCGGCGCGAATCATCCGCACGAGGCCCAGAAGCCCGAGCGGGTCGATGTCGCGGAGTAACGGAGGAAAAATACTTGGCTCTGGTTGAATACTACGGCACGGGACGACGGAAGACCTCGACGGCGCGCGTGCACATCCGGCAGGGAACGGGTCAGATCACAGTCAACAATCGGTCGCTCGATGAGTACTTCGGCAATGACGTGCTGAAGATGATCATCAAGCAGCCGCTGTCGCTCACCGAAACCGTCGATAAGTTCGACATCGTGGTGACCGTCGATGGCGGCGGCCCCAGCGGCCAGGCGGGCGCGATTCGCCACGGCATCTCGCGCGCGCTGCAGGTTTACAACACGGAATTGCGCAAGCGGCTGAAGAAAGCCGGCCTGCTCACGCGCGATCCGCGAATGAAAGAGCGGAAGAAGTACGGCCAGCGCGGCGCACGTGCGCGCTTCCAGTTCTCAAAGCGCTGATCGCGATGGTTTGGTTTTTGTTCCAGGAGTTAAATTCGAAGGCAGGAGCGCACTGGCTCCTGTCTTTTTCTTTTTAAAGGAGGGTTCACTTGGCGGTCTCCATTACGATGAAAGAGCTTTTGGAAGCTGGCGTGCACTTCGGTCATCAGACCAAGCGCTGGAACCCGAAGATGAAGAAGTACATCTTCGGCAAGCGCAACGGGATCTACATCATTGACCTGCAGAAAACGCTCAAGCTCTTCAAGGAAGCTTCCGCATTCATTTCCGATCTCGCCTCGCAGGGCAAACGCATTCTGTTCGTGGGCACGAAGCGCCAGGCGCAGGACGCGATTCTCGAAGAAGCGAATCGCTGCGGCATGTTCTACGTGAACAACCGCTGGCTCGGCGGCACGCTCACCAATTTCTCGACCGTTCGTCGCTCCATCGAGCGCCTCAAGGAGCTCGAGGCGATTCTCGCGGATACCGAGAAGGAGCTGTCGAAGAAAGAGCGCGCGCATCTCGATCACGAGCGCGAAAAGCTGCAAAAGAATCTGATCGGCATCCGCGAGATGGACTCGCTTCCAGATGCCCTCTTCGTGATCGACCCGAAGAAGGAATACATCGCTGTCAAAGAAGCGGAGAAGCTAAAGATTCCGGTCGTCGCGATCGTGGATACGAACTGCGATCCGGAAGACATCGACTTCGTCATTCCGGGCAACGACGACGCCATTCGCGCCATTCGGCTGTTCACGCAGAAGATCGCCGACGCGGTCCTGGAAGGCTACAACCTCGCCGAGGAGCGCTACGTCGGGACCGAAGACAAGGGCGAAGAAGCGGCGGCGCCGATGGCGGCCGAACCCGCCGTCGCGGAGCCGGCTCCCGTCGCGTCGTAAGAACTGTTGTGTAGCGGCGGCCTTTAGGCCGCCGTCAGCGGGCTAAAGCCCGCTGCTACACCTTTCCAGGAGAAGGATCATGACGAAGGTCGCAGGGTCTGCCGACGAGCAGCCCCAAATCACCGCAGCAATGGTGAAAGAACTGCGCGAACAAACCGGCGCGGGGATGATGGACGTCAAGCGCGCGCTGACCGAGGCGGGCGGAAACATGGAGGAGGCGCGAACGATCCTCCGCAAGAAAGGGCTCGCCGCAGCTACGAAAAAAGCGGGGCGCATCACGTCCGAGGGCGCCGTGCAGGCGTACACGAGCGGCAACGTCGGCGTGCTCGTGGAGATCAACTGCGAGACGGACTTCGTCGCGCGAACAGATCAGTTCCGTCAGTTTGCCGACGACCTCGCGAAGCTGATCGCCAAGAGCAAAGCGAACAGTGTCGACCAGCTCTCGAGCGAGGCGTGGAACGGGGAGACGGTCGCGCAGAAAACGCAGCACGTGATTGCGAAAATTGGTGAGAACGTGACGATTCGTCGTTTTCAACGCTTCGAGGCGCCGGCGGGCGCGACGATCGGAACGTACATTCATGCCGGCGGCAAGATCGGCGTGATGGTCGAGCTGGTCGCGAACAACAAGAACGATCGGGCGCAGGAAGTGGCGCGCGATGTTGCGATGCATGTCGCGGCCGCGGAGCCGCGCTTTCTCCGCCGCGAGGATGTGACGCAGAAAGACCTCGACAGCGAGCGCGAAATCGCGCGCGAGCAGGCGCTCAAATCGGGTAAGCCGGAAAACATCGTCGAGAAGATGGTCACCGGCAAGATCGAGAAGTTTTACGGCGAGGCCTGCCTCCTCGAGCAGCCCTACATTCGCAACGACAAGCAGAACGTTTCCGATTACCTCAAGTCGGCCGGCAAAGAGGCCGGTTGCGCGTATACCGTCACCCGTTTTGTGCGGTACAAGCTGGGCGAGGGGATCGAGAAGCGCGGGGACGACTTCGCTGCTGAAGTGATGACTTACTTGAAATAGCAAATCACCACAGAGATCACAGAGCACACAGAGAAGTCTCTGTGATCTCTGTGTGCTCTGTGGTGATAATCTTCGTCGCGCGGATGCCCGAACCGAAATACAAACGCATCCTCCTCAAGCTCTCCGGCGAAGCGCTCATGGGCGGCCGTCGCACCGGCATTGACGCGGAGACACTCGCCGCAATCGCTGATGAAATCGTTGCCGTGCGCAGCGAGGGTGTGCAGATCGCCATCGTTGTCGGCGGCGGCAACATTTTTCGCGGTGTCACCGCGGCAACCGAAGGCATCGATCGCGTCACCGGCGACAACATGGGCATGCTCGCCACCGTCATCAACGCGCTCGCCCTGCAGGATGCGCTCGAACGACGCGGTGCGAACACGCGCGTGACCACGGCGATCACGATGTCGGAGGTCGCCGAGCCGTTCATCCGCCGTCGTGCGATCCGCCATCTCGAAAAAGGACGCATCGTCATCTGCGCCGCCGGCACCGGTAACCCTTTCTTCACCACGGATTCCGCTGCGGCACTTCGTGCGAGCGAACTGAAGTGCGAGATCATTTTCAAAGCGACGAAAGTCGATGGAATCTACACTTCCGATCCCGAGAAGAATCCTGCCGCTGAGAAAATCCCGCACACCACCTATCAGCGGGTGCTCGCCGACCGGCTGCAGGTGATGGACGCGGCAGCGATCGACCTGGCGCGTGGCAGCTCGATTCCGATTTATATTTTTTCTCTTCGCGAGCCCGGCAACATTCGCCGTGCGCTTCTCGGTGAAGAAATCGGATCCGTCGTGACTGAGGAGCTCCCCATCGAGGTTGGACGATGATTCAAGATGTGACTCGGGATGTTCAGCATCGCATGCACGGGGCCATCGAGGCTCTGCATCGCGAATTCAAAACACTGCGCACCGGCCGCGCGAGCGCCGCCATGCTCGACGGCATCACCGTCGACTACTACGGCAATCCAACGCCGATTTCGCAGGTCGCCAATCTCAAAGTTCCGGAGTCGTCGCTGATCGTCGCCGAGCCGTGGGACAAATCGATGGTCGCCGCCGTTGAAAAAGCAATCCGCAACTCCGAGCTCGGCCTCAATCCTTCGAGTGACGGCAAGGTCATTCGCATTCCAATTCCGCAGCTCACCGAGGACCGCCGTAAAGATCTGGTGAAGCGCGCGCATCACGTTGCCGAGGAGGCACGCACGGCGGTTCGTCAGGTGCGCCGCGACGGCAACGACAAGCTGAAGAAAATGCTCAAGGACCATCAGATCTCCGAAGACGACGAGAAGCGCGCCCTCGACGAGATCCAGAAGATGACCGACAAACACATCGACGAGGTCGGCAACATCCTCAAGCACAAAGAGCAGGACATCATGGCCGTGTAGAAGTGCCCAGTGCCCAGTGCCGAGTGCCCAGTGCCGGTGAGACTCGGCACTCGGCACTAAGCACTCGGCACTATGTCTGTTCTCGTCATCATTCCAGCAGCGGGAAGCGGTACACGTTTCGGCGGCGACATTCCCAAACAATTCCAGCCGCTCGCCGGAAAACCGATCGTGCAATATATCGTCGAGCGATTTCTTCTCAGCGGCTTCGTCGAAAAAATCGTCGTCGCCGTGACCGACGCGCTGTTGACAACAATCAAGCAGGCGCCGGGCGATCGCGTGCAGTTCGTCGCTGGCGGAGAGACGCGGCAGCAGTCGGTGATGAACGCGTTCAAGGCGGCAGGCGAGGATTTCGATGTCGTCGCCGTCCACGACGCTGTTAGGCCGTTCTTCCGCATTCGAACCTTGGAGGCGCTGCTCGACGTGGCGCGCGAACATGGCGCCGCGTTGCCCGCACTTCCGCTCACCGACACGATCCACGCAACGAAGGACGGCATACTCACTGGAACGGTCGATCGAACGAACATCGTCGCGGCACAGACGCCGCAGGTGTTCCGCTACGACGTCCTTCGCGACGCGCTCGAGCGCGCGATGCGCGACAAGTACGACGCCACCGACGAGGCTGGCCTCGCTGCGCATTACGGTTACGATGTCCGCGTGATGCCCGGCGATCCGTTCAATATCAAGATCACGCGTCCGGAAGATCTCGCGCTGGCCGAGGCGCATTTCGAAGAGTGGAGCCGTGAGTGATCAGAGTGGGACAAGGCATCGACATTCATCCCTTCGACGAGTCGCGTCCACTGATCCTCGGCGGCGTTCGCATCAGCGACGGCGGCGGGCTCTCCGGTCACTCCGATGCCGACGCCGTCCTGCACGCGCTCACCGATGCGCTGTTAGGCGCTGCTGGAGCGGGAGACATCGGGCAGTACTTTCCGTCGGACGACCCGCGGTGGAAAGGCGCAAGCTCGACGCGATTCGTGGAGGAGGCGAAGCGAATCGTCGACGAAATGAACGCCGAGATCAGCAACGTCGACATCACGATCATCGCCGAGAAGCCGAGGCTCGCGCCGTTTCGCGAGGCGATGGAGGGGAAGATCGCCAAGCTGCTCGACATCGCGTCAGGCCACGTCAACGTCAAGGCGACGACGGCCGATCATCTCGGCTTCATCGGGAGGGGGGAGGGACTCTGCGCGCTGGCTATAGTACTGATTGATATAGCTGGCGCGAGCGACCGAACGCCTATCGAGGGTGTTCTGTAGGCTTGCACGCGCACCGCGGCCCGCGCATCGCGGCGGTGATCCAATCCGGCCGTTCGATCACGGGCACGACTGCGCCTGAAGGATCAGCGGCGTAGATGCCGTGGCGCGTCAGAACGTAAATCGCCAATCCGAGTCGCTGCGCGGCCTTTATGTCGCCCGGCGAAGGCCTTGGATCCATTCTCGGAGGATGCGTGTGCACGATAGCCACGACGTTATCCGGAACGACTCCGCGAAACGCCTGCGCTTCGTACTGACCCGATGTCGGCCAGAGCACGCATTGAAGATTGCCGTCTGGCTCGCGCACCACAAACGCAGCGACTTCCCATCCCGCGAATGTCGAAGCGTGCGTGAGCATGTCGGCAAACTTGTGCAGGAGCAACTGGTCATCGGCGATTCCCCCGAGGTCATTTGATGTGCCGATGACCAGCGCAACCAACAGGCCGAGGTGCCACATGATCAGACAAGATGCGTTGGAGCGCGCCCCGATTTTTCAGGGGGTTCACAGAAAGTTCTAAGAGATCGTTTCTGTCGTCAGCGTCGAGGTGAGGCGGAACAGCGCGGCGACCGACCCGAAAACGAGATCGTCGCCGTCGGAGAGTGTTGCCGGTGACCGAAGCCGCTTGCCGCGCAGGAATGTTCCGTTCTTGCTGCCGAGATCCTCGACAGTTGCGGCGTTGCCGGCCACAGTGATGCGCGCGTGCAGCCGTGAGACGGAACCCGACTCGATGCGTACCGTCGCCGTCCGATCGCGGCCAATCACGTTTTCGCCGTCGTGCAGCTCGTACACTTGTCCGCCGACGACGATCAGCGGCGTGATCGACATCGGCTTATCGTCGAATGCCGTCGCGTCGAACGAAAAGCCGTATCCAAAATTCGTCCGGATGATCTGGCGCTTGGAGTCGCGAAGTGTTGTTCGCAGTTCGCGGATCAGATTGTGGAGATTCGCCGGCTGAACAAATGTCTTCGGCCAGAGGCGATCGTAAAGCTCGGACTGCGAAACGACTCTTGGCCGGTTCTCCATGAGGATTTGCAGCAGCTCGAACGCTTTTGGCGTGAGATGAAGCGGCCCGGAACGGTCGCTGAGCTCGCGCCGATCGAAGTCGACGGCGAAATCGCCGAACCGGAGTGACATTGATTTCCAGAGTGTACTGCGCTCGGTGCGGCTACGGGAGAATCTCGAATCGGCGAATGGCGGCCGGGCGGTAGACCTCGAAGTCGCGTCGATCGAGCGTGAATATGCGTGAGATTTTTTCCCGCTCGGCGACTGCGACCAGAGCAGGATCAGCTAGATCCATCGGCAGGTCCGCGTACTTGCGCATCAGGTGCCGCATTCGCGCGCAGTCGTCGGTGAGCTCGGCGATGAGCAGAGTGCCGCGTTCGATGTCGCCCAAGACAGCCTCCTGCGCCTCGAGCGAGTGTGTGAGAAGGCACATTGCCTCGGGCAAAGCAGGCCAGACAGTGAGCAGTGGCTCCTGAATCGACTGAAGTTGCGAGTGTGCAGAGTTCATGTCGCGCGTCACTGCCATCGAGCAGCGCGACCAGTGGCCCGGCGTCGACAAGAATCATCGTTTTTGCCGGCGGCGGTGTTTCTCGAGCACGATTTGAACCTCTACGATCGGATCAAAGACCACATCGGAAAGTTCCGCAGCGGCC
>QHVY01000356.1 GCA_003223695.1 Acidobacteriota bacterium | reverse complement strand
CCGCGCGTTTACGACTGAATCTTGAGATGGACGGACAGCGACTTTGCGTCGGAAGTGTCACCGAGCTCGATGGTCTGCTCCTGCTGCTGCACGACGCCGTTGCTGTTCTCAAAGGATACCGCAACTCGCACCGACTTCGACTTGGCCAGCGTGTCGGCGGGCACTTTCAACGTGACGTTCTTCTGCACGTCGCGACTGCGGAGCAGCGCATCGAGTGGCGAGATTTCTTTCTTCACTTGCTTCGGGGCGGTCTGCGTCGCTTTCTTTCGCAGCGCCTCGAGCTCCGCCATGATGTCGACCGACGACCGCACTTTTACGTGCTTCACTTCGGTTTTTTTCTGCGGTTTTTCGCTCTGACTGAAATTGATCTCCGGCTCCGGCATGGGTGGAGGAGCGGCAACTGGCGCGTCGGCGATGATGTGCGCATCGAGATTGGCCGCCTTCGCGAGCGAGCTGTCGGAAAACGCCTGCTCCGGCGGCTCGATCACTTCCTCGGGCGCCTCGACGGTCGCTGTGGCCACTGCGGGCCTGCGCAGCGACGCGCGGCACACTCTTCGGTACTTCTTCGCCGGTCATGCGGCGGCGCAGAGTGCGCAGCGTCAATTTCGAAATCAGCTTAAGCGTCTCGAAAACGCCGACGCCGGTCGCTGCGATCGACTCAATGTGGTCGTGTTTATTCTCAGGATCGAGACGCCCGATTATCTCTTCGATTGGCGAGACACTCGGCAGATCACGCTTATTCAACTGGATGACGAGCGGGATGTCCTCGAGCCTGAGTCCGAGCTCGGTCAGGTTCTCCCGAAGGTTGCCGAGGCTTTCCCAGTTGGCGTCCTGCATCGCCTGCTGCGAATCGGCAACGAACACGATGCCGTCGACGCCCTTGAGCACCAGCTTGCGGGTCGTGTTGTAGAAGACCTGACCGGGAATCGTGTAGAGCTGCAGGCGCGTCCTGAAGCCGCCGATCACGCCGACATCGATCGGCAGCAGATCGAAAAAGAGCGTGCGGTCGGTCTCCGTCTCCAGACTGACCATCTCGCCGCGGCTCTGAGGCGACGTCTTTGCGTAAATGTAATGAAGGTTCGTGGTCTTCCCGCAAAGACCGGCACCGTAGTACACGATTTTTGCCGCCATCTGCATTGTGGCGTAATTAAAGAAGACCATTCGATCTCCAGTCGAACACGGGGGGTTTCGATGGTAGCACCCGCTACTTTGCCGTCGCAAGGATGCGCTCTGCCAGGAGTTTGTAGAGCTCTGCCAGCCGCGGATTTCCTTGCAGAGCCGCCAGATGGCGCTCGATGACTTCCCGGTCGCCGCGGGCAGCAGGGCCGGTGAAACGTCGGGCGTCACTGTGCGCCAGCCAGTTGTCGATCGCTGACTGAGCGAGAGCAGCGAGATCGTCCCGCGCATGATCGATTCCGATCAGCTCCTCGGCGATATCGAGCAGCGCGGCAACGTAATTTGATCCAAAGACGGCGGCGGCGTGATACAGCACCTTCTGCTGCGGCGCGATCTCGGCGAGGCGAGCGCCGGCAGCATCGGCGATCCGCTTTGCGATTTCGCGATGTGCACCTTCGAACACGAGCAGAGCGTCGCGGAGATCCGAAGGTTCGCCGACCGGGGGCAGCGCCTTCAAAGGATGCAGAGAAAAGCCGCCGCGAAGGCTCGTCAGGATTCCGCTGGGATGAAAGATGATCGCCTTCGTCTGTGGAATCGACGCGGCCACGTCGGGGATTGCCCGATCGCTGACTGCGATCAGCAGCAGGTCTGACTCGCTCGCCAGCTCGTCGATCGATCGCCTTTGTGTCTCGAGCAGTCCTGAAATCGCGCTTGCCGATCGCAGCGCGATGCCCGCGAGCGACCAGCCCATTCGCTGCCATGTCGAGCCGAATGCCCACGCGGCCCGCCCGCCGCCGATGATGCCGAGGCGCATAATGTTTGCCAATGCGATCAGCGGTCATTCTCGCATTCCTGGCCATGCCTGCGTTCGCCGCTCCGCCGACCACGTGTGGCGCCACCGACGACTACGGCCAGGCGTTGTGCGCATATCAGCATCGCAATTTCGCTCAGGCAGAAGCGGGATTTCGCGCGATTGTGGAGAAGGGGAAAGCGGACTGGCAAACGCTGCACGCCGTGTACTTCCTCGCGCGAGCGCAGATGAAGCGCGGTCGCTTTGACGAGGCCTCCACCCTCTTCATAAGAATCTACTCGCTCGATAAAGCGTTTTATGACGCGTGGAACTGTGACTTCTTGCTAGGAGAGTGTCGCCGCGCCATGGGGAAGGACTGAGGACTGAGGACTGAGGACTGAGTAGACGACGAGTGACGTGGGTGGTGGCCCTCAGTCCTCAGTCCTCAGTCCTCAGTCCTGAGATGCCACAGTCGAATTTCGAGCTAAGACGAAAGCTCCTCCAGTTGGAGGCTTTGTACGACGTCGGCGTTGCGCTCAACACGCTGCGTCCGGAGGCGGATCTGCTCGAAGAGCTGATGAATCGCGCCGTCGCCGTGCTTGACGCGATGACGGGCTTCGTCTTCTCGCTCGACGACAAGCTGAACGTGCAGCACCTCTTCACGTTCGGCGTCGACGCGCCGGCTCAGCCGAATGCGATGCTCGCTGACGCCGCGGTGAAGCAGGTGCTCTCCTCGCGCGAGCCGTTGTCGGTCAAGGATCGCTTACTCGCGCCCATGCTCGCCGCCGAGCAGGTCATCGGCGTTCTGGCTGTCGGTGGGAAAGAGGAGCGGAAGAGCGTGGGCAGCTTCGTCGAAGACGACTTGCGATTCTTATCGTCGCTCGCGGCGATCGGTGCGGCGGCCATCGACAACGCGCGCAATTACCATCGTCTCAATGTCCTTCGCGAATCGCTCGAAGATGAGAATCGCAATTTGAAGCAACGGATGTTGCGCGAGTACTCCGATCGTCTGATGGTCGGCGACTCGCCGAAGATGCAGCGCGTCATCGATCTCGCTGCGCGTGTTGCGGACAGTCAGGCGAACGTGCTCATTCGCGGCGAATCGGGGACCGGGAAAGAAATGGTCGCCCGCCTCATTCACGGCAACT
>QHVY01000355.1 GCA_003223695.1 Acidobacteriota bacterium | reverse complement strand
TCCGCGGTGATGTTCCCCTGATGCAGCTCGATAATGTGTCGCGCGATCGCCAGACCGAGCCCGAGGCCGGTGCGTTTCGTGGCGCCGTCGCCCTGACGCAAACGCTCGAACACATGCGGCAGAAACGTCGGGTCGATCCCCTCACCTTCGTCGCGCACGGCGATGCGGATCTTGCCATCCGAGCGTTGCAGCCGCAGATCGACCTGTTTCCCGGGCGGCGTGAACTTGATCGCGTTGGAAAGAATGTTGCCGATGACCTGCTGCAAACGTGTCGCATCGGCGGCTACGACATCCTCGGCAGCTTCGATTTCGGATGTTAGGCGAACACCGCGTTCAGCCGCGTCAGGACGCGCGTTCGTGACCGCGGCCTCGACGACCTCCGCCAGGTGAATCGGACGCAGATCGACATTGAATTTTCCGAGGACGATGCGGGAAACGTCGAGCATGTCGTCGATCAGGCGCTTCTGCAGCTTGGCGCTCGATTCGATCATCTGCAGCGCCTCACGCAGCTCCTCGTGCGAGTATTCGCCACCGCGAAGAAATTGCACCCAACCGAGGATGGAGGTCATCGGCGTGCGCAGCTCGTGTGAGAGCGTCGCCAGAAAGTTGTCCTTCGCGCGATTCTGCGCTTCCGCTTCGCGATAGCGCCGCTCATTTTCGGCGGCGAGCGCTGCAGCGCGTTTTTCGGTGAGATCGCGGAATGTGATCACCGAACCGATTCTCTTGCCGTTCTCGTCCTGAATCGGCGAGACGCGGAACTCGACCGGGAAGCTCGTGCCATCCTCGCGGAAGAACGTATCGACAATGTCATCGTGCACGCGCTCAACATGCAGCGCAGCAAAAAATGGGCAGTGGCGAACATCGCATGTGGACACTCCGGGCAGCGACGGATGCAGCAGCGAGTGGACGTCGCGGCCGGTCACATCTTCCGCGCGGCGCCCGATCATCGCCGCTGCGGCGGGATTGACGAACGTTGCGATCCCATTGACATCGACTCCGAAGATGCCCTCAGCGGCCGCCTTCAGAATCAGCTCGTTCTGGCGAACGAGTCGCCCCAGCTCCTGCGCCTGACGCTTGATCGCCTCGCGTTTGCGGAACAACTCGACGAAGACGTTCACCTTCGCTTGCAGGACTTCGGGATGAAACGGTTTGAAGATGTAGTCGACAGCGCCGAGCTCATATCCTCGGAACACATTCGTTTCGTTTCGGCTGAGGGCCGTCAGAAAAATGATCGGCGTGTCACGCGATTTGTCACGCTCGCGAATGAGACTGGCAGTCTCGAAGCCGTTCAAATCAGGCATCTGCACATCGAGAAGAATGACCGCGAATTCGTGATCGAGCAGCGCCTTGAGCGCGGCCCGGCCGGACTCGGCCTTCACGAGATTCTGCCCCATATCGGCGAGGATCGACTCGAGCGCCAGAAGATTCGCCGGCTGATCGTCGACCAGAAGGATATTGACTCTGTCGTCCGCGGCAGTCATGCGAGCATTGCGAGCCGACATCGCTCGACGAGGAACGGCGCTATTTCTTCCAGACGCAAGATTTGATCCACGGCTCCGGTGGCGATCACCGCGCGCGGCATCACCGGCGCTTCCGCAGTTTCCGGATCTTGCACGACGACGAGCCCGCCACGACTCTTGATCCGCTTTGCGCCTTCAGCACCATCGTCGTTTGCGCCGGTGAGGACGACGCCGATCAATTGCGAACCGTACGCGTCCGCTGCCGATTCGAACAAGACATCGATCGACGGCCGCGAGTACCGCACGAGATCATCGACAGAAAGATTGAACTCGCCCTTGGCAACGAGCAGGTGATAGTCGGGGGGCGCGAAGTAAACGGTTCGCGGTTTGATCCACTGCTTGTCTTCGGCGTCGACAACATCGAGCTTGCAGGAGCGGCGGTAGAAGTCGGGCAGCCGGTCGTTCGATTTTTTGTGGCGATGCTGCGCGATGGCGATCGGCGTCTGGAAGTCCGCCGGCAGCGCGCAGAGAATGCTCTCCAGCGCGTACATGCCGCCGAGGGAGCAGCCGATGACGATTAATTCGTACGCCGTTGGCTGTTGGCCGTTGGCCGTAGCCTTTCTCTTTCGGCCAACGGCGGTCGGCGAACGGCGAACGCGTCTCACCGAATCCTCCGATACAGCCTCTCTTCCAGATCGATGACTTCGTAGTTGTCGGCCATGCTGGTGTATTTGATCGTCTCTTTTTTTCCGAGGCCGAGGATGCCGAACATTTCCAGGCTCTCGAGGAAAAGCTTCTGCACGCGCTCCTGAAGCGTGCTGTTGAAGTAGATCAGCACATTGCGACAGAAGATCATGTTGAAGTGATTGAACGTCG
>QHVY01000171.1:17512-18289 GCA_003223695.1 Acidobacteriota bacterium | reverse complement strand
GTCAGTGTGGCGGGCGGGGAGGTACTCGAGTTTCGCCTGTGTGCCTTGTTTGAATCCCTTCCCGTGAATTCCGCCTGAGCCGATGGCGATCTTCGCCTGGGTGACCTGGTAGCCCTTACCGAGCGGATCGCGATCGGGATTCAGAAACGTGATGATCCGGTCCTTCTGATACGGTTTCAGCAGCACCCATCCGATCGGCAACAAGATGAGCGCGATCAGAACCGCAGCGACCCACACCTTCCACTTGATTCCGCCAAAGAACATCGCTACAGCGATGAGCGGCAAGAACGACAGTGCTGTTCCCAAATCGGGTTCGACTGCTATCAATCCGACGGGAATGCCGATGATGAGCATCACCCGGAGAAACGCACGCACATCGAGATAGACAGATTGGTGATTCTCGAAGTAGCGCGCCAGCATCAGCGCAGTGAAGATCTTCATGAATTCCGAAGGCTGGAACTGAAAGGTGCCGATGTGAATCCACGACTTCACATGCGCGGTCAACTTTCCCCACAAGAGCAGGTAGACCAGCAGCACATTTCCGATCGCGTACAGAAATGGCGCGATTTCGAAGAACACGTGATAGTCGACGACCATGAAAACGATCATCAGCGCGAAGCCGATGCCGACCCACAGAAGTTGCTTTCGGAGAATGTCGAGCGTCGGATCAGTGAAATACGTAGCGCTGTAGATCAGCAGGCAACCGATCGCAGCGATGAATAGCGCGGTGCCGATGAAGTTGATGTCGACGAGCGAAAGCGCACGCGCGCGCGGCTG
>QHVY01000171.1:14887-17485 GCA_003223695.1 Acidobacteriota bacterium | reverse complement strand
GGCAGCTTTCCTTCCCGGATCAACTCGAGCGTCTCGGGGTTGTTCAGGTCGAGGTGTTCTGCGCTCGCGATCTGTTCCTTGAAGCGCGACTCGTAGAGCATCTTCGCCAGCGGTGCGGCGTCAGTGCCGCCGTGCTGTCCTGCATGCTCGACGAATACCGAAACGACCATCTGCGGATTCTCTTTCGTCGCATACGAAACGAACCAGGCGTGGTCGCGCTGCATGAATGGCAATCCGGCGGTGCTGAACCATCCACTCTGCGCGATCACCTGCGCCGTTCCGGTTTTGCCGGAGATGTCCAAGCCCGCCACCCGTGCGTTTCCGCCGGTGCCGCCTTCTTCGTTCACCACTTTCCACAGGCCGTTTCTGACCGTCTCCAGCGCGCCGGTGGGGATCCGCAGTCTGCGAACGATTTCGCTGGCCACCTGCAGGCGTTCGACGCTGCCGTCGGGCTTTGTCCGCTCGATCATCCTCACGACATGCGGCCGATACACGGTCCCGCCGTTCGCTACCGAAGCCATCATGACCGCGCTCTGAAGCGGAGTGATGATCAGGGGTCCCTGGCCGATGGCGACGGATATCGTCTCGCTGGGGTACCACTTTCGATGCTGCTTCTTCGCCGCCCAATCCGTCGATGGGACGATGCCCGCCTTTTCGCCATCGAGGTCAATCTTCGAAATCTCTCCCAAACCGAGGTTATGAGCCCATTCGGAGATCTTGTCGACGCCCAGTCGCGCGCCGACGTTGTAGAAGAAAATGTCGCAGGAAACTTTCAGAGCGTTCGTCACGGCGACCACACCGTGACCTTGCCTGCGCCAGTCACGGAAGCGTCGACCAAAGAACACCGCGCTGCCCGTGCAATCGAACGTCGTTCCCGGACCGATCGCCCCCTCCGCCAGTCCAGCCACTGCCATGACCGTTTTGAAAACAGAACCGGGCGAATAGAGACCCTGAATCGCGCGATTGAGCTCGACTTTGAATGGATTCGACGCGATCAGCTTCCACGTATCGGGCGTGAATCGTTTCGAGTAAACGTTCGGATTGAATTCTGGCGAGGAAACCATCGCCAGGATCTCGCCGTTGCGCGGATCGATGGCCACGACGGCGCCGACGAATTCATTTTCGGTGAAGTACTGCTCCGCGCGGCGCTGCAAGTCGAAATCGATGGTCAGATAGACGTTGTTTCCCGCCTCCGGCTCCTGTCGCGCCGATCTCACTTCGGCGAGCCGGCGTCCGTGGCTGTCGTACTCCCAGAACTGCGTGCCGTCCTTGCCGCGCAAATATTCGTCGTACATCAGCTCGACGCCGCGTTTGCCGATCAGGTCACCCTGTTTGAGGTCTTTATGCTGGGCGAGATCTTTTTCGTTCACCTCGCCGATGAAGCCGATGATGTGCGAGGCCATCGTTCCGTACGGATAATTGCGCCGCTGCACCGGCTCGACGTTGAGCTCAGGGAACGACAATGACTGCGCTTGAATCGACGCCACCTGTGTCAGACTCAGATCCTCGGCCACCGGAATCGGCCGCGCGAACGGAATCGCTTTGCCCTTTTCGAAGCGCGCTTCGATGTCATCGGCGGTCGTGCCGAGAACGAGGGAAAGAAAGGCGATGAGTTTGCCGCGATGTGTCTTGTCGCTCTTGACGATGGGCCGCATCACCACACGGTCTAACGTCAGTGAATATGCCGGTTGATTGTCCGCGAGAATTTTCTGGCCGGTGCGATCGAGGATCAGACCGCGCTTTGCCGGCATCGTCACGGGGCGCAGCGCGTTGGCGTCGGAGAGGTTCCGATATTTCTCCGCCTGCACGCCCTGCACGAACCAGAACGATCCGGTGAGAAAGACGAAGACTGCGACGATCGCCCACAGAAGGGCGTTGATTCGGAAAGTCAGAAATTTTTGGTCGTCTCGATAGACTCGCATAAATGTTGGCCGTTCGCCGTTGACCGTTGGCCGATGCATAGACCGGACCTCTCGGCCAACGGCCAACGGCCAACGGCGAACCTCAGTACGCCGGTCGCCGTGTGGCTTCGATGGGTTCTTCTCTCAGGAACAGCGTCAATAATTGATACACGAGCATCCCGAATAGCGAAGTGAAAATCGCTTTCACGATCATCTCCTGCTCGAACATCTCGATGCGCTGCTTCAGCAGGATGTTGACCATGACAAAAATCACGAGGTCATTGACGATCGCGCCGCCGAAGAGGCAAGCGCCAAAGGGCAATGTGCCACGCAAAACGAGTCGGGCGTTAATGTATGCAACAATGTATGCGATAACAGTTAGCGAGAATGCATGCAATCCGAAGATCGCCCCCGAATACGCATCCTGAACCAGGCCGGCGGCGATTCCGGCGAAGATCGCTCCGACGAGATTTCCGCCCATCGCGTAGTACACGACGAGGATCAGATACGGATTGAAAAATGCCAGCGCGTTCGGATAGAAGCTGTCGAGCAGCGAGTGCAGAGTTAGTGCGATCAGCAGCCCGATGGCGAAGCGCAGCCACCTCACGGCGCGTACCTCACCACATCATTCGGGATTTTGCGCGTCTGCAGCACGATCACTTCTTCGATGCTCCCGAAATCGACTGACGGCTTTACG
>QHVY01000171.1:0-14865 GCA_003223695.1 Acidobacteriota bacterium | reverse complement strand
TGCCGTCGATGCCGGCAGTGAGCACGTTGTCGCCCGGCTGTACGTCCGCGAGCGAAGGGACGTCATACAGCTGAGCGCCGCCGGCGCCGTCGCCGCGCAGCACGCCCTGTCGTCGCGTACGTTCGACCAGCGCGCCGACCGAGGAGTTGCTGTCGATGATGAGCTGTACTTTCGCCATGTCTTTCGTCGTCAGCACAACACGTCCGATCAGGCCATTCGCGTTGACGATTGCATCGTTCACCTGAATGCCCGCATTCGATCCTCGGTCGATGATCATCGATTTGAAGCGGCCGGACATGTCGAGCATCACTGCCTGCGCCATGGTTGTCGGCATGCTGAATTGATCGGCGTATCCGAGGAGGCTGCGGAGGCGTTTGAGGTCGCCTTCGGATTGGCGGAGTTTCAGGTTCTCGGTGGTGAGGTCGATGAGTTTGTGATGCAGATCGTAGTTCTCGTTGACCGCCCGGCGCATGTCGAGATAGCCGTGGTACATGTCCGCAGTCGAGCCGCCGATCCAGTTCACGAGCTTCGGCACCGGCGAGAAGATTGTCATTACCGTGCGCTCGAACATCGTGCGCGTCTCGCCGACGACGCGCGTGCGCGTGCTCAGGCTCATCAGCACGAAGAGCAGCGAGAGAACGACGATGAACAGGAGCGTCGGTCTGCGGGGGATTACGTCAACGGGTACAGCCATTCTTGCGAACTGCCTGAGCAGAATTTACGCCATGTAGGGCGGTTCGGTCGAGCGCAGCTCGACCCTACTCAATCGAAATCTTACGCAGCAAATTGAAATCCGTCAGCATTTGCCCCGTTCCGAGCGCGACGCAGGCGAGTGGGTCCTCGGCGAGGGTCACGGGCAATCCAGTCTCTTCGCGCAGCCGCTTGTCCAGATTTTTCAACATCGAACCGCCGCCGGCGATGATGATGCCTTTGTCCATGATGTCCGCCGAGAGCTCGGGCGGCGTGCGCTCCAGCGCGACGCGCACCGCTTCGACGATCGTCGCCACGGTTTCGGAGAGCGCTTCGCGGATTTCTTCATCGGAAACGATCAGCGTCTTCGGTACACCTTCGACCAGATCGCGTCCTTTGATCTCCATCGTCATCTCTTCATCGAGCGGGAACGCCGATCCGATCTCCATCTTTACCTGCTCCGCGGTTCTCTCACCGATGAGCAGGTTGTACTTGCGCTTGATGTACTGAATGATCGCGTCATCCATCTCATTACCGGCGACGCGGACCGATCGCGAGTAGACGATTCCGGCGAGCGAGATCACGGCGACGTCTGTCGTTCCGCCGCCGATGTCGACGATCATGTTTCCGGTCGGGTCGGTGATCGGCAATCCCGCGCCGATCGCCGCCGCCATCGCCTGCTCGATCAGATAGACCTCTGTCGCGCCGGCGCGCAGCGCAGAGTCCTTCACCGCGCGCTTTTCGACTTGTGTGATTTCAGATGGGACGGAGATGACGATCCGCGGCTTCACGAGAAAGCGGCGGCCGTGCGCCTTCTCGATGAAGTACTTGATCATCTTTTCGGTGACTTCGAAATCGGCGATGACGCCGTCTTTCATCGGCCGGATGGCAACGATGTTGCCCGGAGTGCGTCCGAGCATCTCCTTCGCTTCTTTGCCTACGGCTTCGACGTTGTTGTTGATCTTGTTGACAGCAACGATCGACGGCTCGCGCACGACGATGCCTTTGTTCTTCGCGTAAACGAGCGTGTTTGCGGTCCCGAGGTCGATCGCGAGATCGTTCGAGAACATTGAGAGCAACGATTTGACAGCCATAGTTTGGGCCGACGCGGCAGGTGCAAATTAGGTGCTAGCGATTATTCTTCGACCAGCACGGTCTCAGATTGTATCGTCTGTTTCCCTGCGGCGTTCACGGCTTTCACAACGACCGAGTTCCGGCCTACCTTGCTGAAGCTGACCAGCTTCTTGAAATGGCCGTTCGATTCGACGTCGACTTCCTCATCATTGATGAACACCGTCGCACCCGGATCGGTGGCGCCTTCGATCATGTAGAACGGTCCGCCGATCGAATACGGCTTCTTGACCTGCAGCGACGGTGGCGGAGCCTCCTGCGTGGTCGTTCCAGCTTCACGGCTCGCACCGCTGACTCGGAACCGGCGGAACGACGAGAACGGTCCGGGGTCGCCTTCCGGCCCGATCGCCGCAACGCGCCAGTAGAACGCCCCCTCGGCCGTGACTTTGGCCGAAGCGGTCGTCTTCTGACGGCGGGAGTTGATCTCCAGCGACGTGAAAAGCCGCGATCGCGAAACCTGAAGCACGTAGGACGTCGCGTTCGTAATCGCGTCCCAGCCGAAATCGACGCGGGACTCGCTGCTCACCGGATACACCTGGTTGTCCGCGGGGGCGAGGAGGGCGGGCGGCATCAAGAGATTCCTGACGGGCGACAGCGAGCCTTGCGCGGTCGCGTTCACCTTCTGCCCGCCGTTCAGTTTGATCGCGGCTCCTCCGGTCGAAGAGGCGACCGACGCGCTGCCTTTTTCGGCCATGACCGACGTGCTCTTCGAGCGATCGACGCCGACCTGCGTCGTCGACTCTGAATCGACAACGACCTGCGTGCCTGGTGTGCGCACCATCGAAGCATCATCGGTCGTAGCGACCTCGACCGATCCGACCTGCATCTGCACGGAGTTGCTCTTCTTCGCGGTTGCCGGATTGAGCTGCGCGTAAATCTCCAATAACGCGTTCGGTCCGACGGTGTAGAGCGTTCCATTAGAAAAGATGAGCTCGGCAGATGCGCTCTCGCCGGTTTTCACCCAGTCGCCATTGAAGAGCGGTTTGCCGATATCGGCGCGATGCCAATCCGATGTCGCAGACTTTTGAAATTGGACGTCACCTTCGACAGTGTTGAATTGTGCGTCGAATTCGGTGCCGCCGCCGCTGATCGCCGCGCGGCTGATTGTCTGGGATTCGACAGCGGCCTCCTGCGCGCTCGGGTACTTGCCTGCGGTCAGGAACGTCGTCGCTTCATCGAGCTTTTTCTGAGCGCGGTCGAAATCAGAGCGGTGATTGCTGAAATCCTTCGAGGAAGCAAGATCGTTCAGCGCTTCCCGGGCGTCCGTGATCGCAGCCTCAGCCGCGCTTCGAGGATTCCGTTTTTGATTGCTGAAGAACCACCAGCCGGCGAGTCCGAGGACGACGAGCAAAATGATGAGCCCGATCTGCTTGAGCCGATCGATCGAGATCAGATACCAGTCAATGTCGGCTCGGGCGGCTTTCTTGATGGCCATCGGACGATGTCGATCTTTTATAACACGACATTTGCTCTCATAAGAGGGAATAGGTAGACTGTCGCGTTTTTTACGCGTGTGGTGGCGGGCGTCCTCGCCCGCCGGCGGCCGAGGACGGCCGCCGCTACACCATCCAACTTTCAAAGAGGGCTTTCCGATGCTCAAATTGATGCGCGACAACTTCCAGCAGCTCAAGTGGGCTCTGCTTGCCGTAATTGCGGCGTTCGTGATCGGCTTCGTGTACGTGGACATGGGGCTCGGCGGTGCTGGCCGCGTTCGGCAGCAGGATCGCGCCTTCGCAGCGCGAGTCAACGGCGAGACGATTCCATTTCGTGAATACGATCGCGCCCTCTACTACACAGAGAAAAATTATGAGCAGATGTACCGGCAGCCGCTCAGCGCCGAGATGGTTCAGGCGATGGGACTGCCGCAGCAGGTTCTCGATTCGCTGGTCGACCAGCGTCTTCTGCTCCAGCAAGCGCGCCGGCTCCATCTCAATGCCACGCCCGGAGAGGTGCGCAAACGGATCCTCGAGATTCCCACGCTGAATCCCGACGGCAAGTTTGTCGGCGATGAGCTTTACACCCGCTACGTCACCGGCGCCCTCGGCTACACATCGACGGCCGAGTTCGAGGACGAGCTGTCTCGCGACATCACGCTGCAGAAAATCAACAGCGCGCTGCAGAACTCGATCGTGATCTCGCCGAAAGCCGCTGAAGAGGAGTACCGGCGCGTCTCGGAGAACGCGAAGATCAAATACGTGATGATGCCGACCAGCCGCGAAGCGATGAAGGTTCAAGTCACGCCGGCGGAAGTCGAGCAGTTCTACCGCGCCAATCAGGCGAAGTACGCGCATGGAGAACAGCGCGAGCTCAAGTATCTACTCGCCGATAACGCGCGCATTCGCTCGCAAATCATTCCGAGTGAGGCCGAGATGCGGAAACGGTATGACGCTTCAAAGGAAGACTACAAGCGTCCCGAGTCGGCGCACATCCTCCATATCCTGATTAAAGTCGACCCGAACGCGACGCCGGAGCAGGACGCCGCGGCAAAAGCGAAAGCAGAAAACATTGTGAAGCAGCTTCGCGGCGGAGCTGATTTCGCGAAGCTGGCGAAAGAGAATTCCGGTGATCCGTCGTCGTCGGGCAAAGGCGGCGACATGGGATTCGTCGATCGCGGAATGACGGTCGAGGCGTTCGATACCGCGGCGTTTTCGATTCCGTTGAACACGATCAGCGATCCGATTCGCTCCAAGGAATTCGGATATCACATCATCAAGGTCCTCGAGCGGCGTCCGGCTGGGTATCGGTCATTCGAGGAAGTGCGGCCGACGCTCGCCGCGCAGATGGCGGACGAACAGGCGAAGAAGGAATCGCGCGATGCGATCACGAACATCTCTGCGCGCCTGCGGACGTCAAAGCCGAAGTCCGCGGCGGACTTCACTGCGATGGCGAATGATCGAGTGAGCTCGAACGACACGCAGTGGTTCAGCAAGTCCGAAGCGATTCCGGGTCTCGGCAACAACCCGACGCTCAGCACATGGGCGTTTTCTGCGAAGCAGGGCGATGTCGGCGAAATCGTCGGCACGCAGCGCGGACCGGCGATCCCGTACCTGTATGCGATTCGTCCGGCCGGCATTTCCGATCTGAGCGAGATCCGCGCCCGCGTCGAGTCCGACGCGCGCGCCGCGAAAGCGCGCGAGCTCGCGCGACAGGACCTGGCGAAGGCTTTGCCCGCGTCGAATGTCGATGACGTGGCGAAGAAGGTCGGCCTAACGGCCCAGGAAACCACCGTCACGCGACAGGGATTCGTTTCCGGCTTCAACGGCGACACGAGCGCGCTTGTCAACGCGGCGATGTCGGGGAAGGTCGGCCAGATGCTCGGCCCGATCGTGATGCCCGACGGCGCTGTGGTGCTTCAGATTGAAGAGCAGAAGAGGGTCAATCCGAAAGAAGCGAGCGACAATCGCGCGCAATACGCGGAAATGCTTCGCCAGCAGGAAGCACGGAACCTGCGCGCCGTTCTGGTGCAGCGGCTGCGGAAAGAATCGACTGTCGAGATCAATCCGCTGGTGACGCAACAGAACAAGGCGACGCAGCAGGCGGGCCTGTAGCCGATTGAACATCCTGCCGAAGTGGCACGAGCCGGCGATCCGTCTCCTTCATCGACCAGGCGGGCGCGATTGAAGCGCGACGCCAGGGAGCGCGCGTCATGGTCAGCGTGGCCATGGACAAGATCGTTTTTCATGAGCCGGTCTTCGTCGGTGATTTGATCAGCTTCTGGTGCGAGACGCTGCGCATCGGGACGACGTCGATCACGGTCAAAGTTACGGTGGAAGCAAATCGCTACAACGATCCCAATGAGAAAGTCCTCGTCACCGAGGCGCAGGTGGTCTACGTCAATCTCGGCGAGGATCGGAAGCCGACGCCGATCGTGAGGCGCGCGGTCTAGTTGTTCACCACAGAGGTCACAGAGGACACAGAGAAGTCTCTGTGACCTCTGTGCTCTCTGTGGTGATATGCCCATTCATCTTGTGTCGCGTCGTGCGGCGCGCATCTTCTCCAGCCGCTCCCTGATCTCGCGTTCGAGCCCCATCTCCTTTGGTTCATAAAACCGGCGGCCTAACAGCGACTCCGGCAGGCATTCCATCTGAGCAGTCTGCTCATCGAAATCGTGCGCGTACTGATACCCGCGGCCGTAGCCCAGGTCTTGCATCAGGCGGGTGGGGGCGTTGCGGATGTGCAGGGGGACGGGCGGGTTGTCGCCCTGTCGCACTTCGTGAACCGCTTCGCCGTAGCCGATGTACACAGCATTCGACTTCGGCGACGCAGCGAGGTACGTCGCCAGCTGCGCGAGCGCGACGCCGGCTTCGGGCATGCCGATGAAGTGCGTCGCTTCCTTCACCGCCACCGCGAGAATGAGCGCCTGGGGATCGGCGTTGCCGACGTCCTCCGATGCCGCTCGCACGAGGCGCCGGGCGATGTACAGCGGATCTTCGCCGCCTTCGAGCATGCGCACGAGCCAGTAGACCGCGGCGTCAGCGTCGCCGTTGCGAATCGACTTGTGCAGGGCGGAGATGATGTTGTAGTGCTCTTCGCCGCCCTTGTCGTACATCAGCGAGCGGCGTTGCAGGATTTTCTTCACTTCCTCCGCATCGACAGTGCCCTGCGCCGTTTCCACTACGAGCTGCAGACTGTTCAAGGCCTGACGCGCATCGCCGGCGGAGGTCGCAGCGATGAAATCGAGCGCATCCGGCGTCAGTTTCACTCCAAACTTTTGTACCGATGGATCTGCGATCGCTCGTTGCAGAATCGTCATCACCTGCTGCCGCTCGAGCGGTGGCAGCACGACAACCTTGCAGCGCGACAGCAGCGCCGAATTCACTTCAAATGAAGGATTCTCGGTCGTGGCGCCGATCAGGATGATGTCTCCCGCCTCGACATACGACAGAAACGCGTCCTGCTGCGCCTTGTTGAAGCGATGAATCTCATCGATGAACACGATCGTCTTCATCCCGCGGCCCAGACGCGCTTTGCGCGCTTCTTCCATCAGCACCTTGATGTCTTTGATCGAGGTGCTGGTCGCCGAAAACGGCACGAACCGAGCGCGTGTGGTCTTGGCGATAATGCGCGCGAGCGTCGTCTTCCCCGATCCCGGCGGTCCCCAGAGAATCATCGACGGGATGCGATCGCTGGCGATGGCGTTGCGCAGAAAGCGTCCCTCGCCTAACACATCCTCGAGGCCGACCACTTCGTCGATCGTCTTCGGCCGTAACCGCTCCGCCAGCGGCGCATCGGGCGGGAGGGTGGGCGGGAAGGGGGCGTCGTCGAAGAGGGAGCCGGTCATACGGAAGAATTTCGAATTTCGAATTTCGAATGAAGAATTAAGAATGGATCGTCGCGGTCAGCCAATTCTTCATTCTTCATTCGAAATTTGAAATTTTTAATTCATTTGCAAAGTAGGGAGAAATCCAGATTCCCACCCGAGATCACGATCGCCGTCGGTCCGCTGAGCTTCAGAGTCCGCGAAAGTACCGCGGCGATGCCGAGCGCTCCGGTCGGCTCGATCACCAGCTTCGTTCGGTACATCGCGAATTTCACCGCGTCGAGCAGCGTGTCATCGTCGACGCTGACGACGTCACGCACCCGCTCGCGGATGATCGCGAAGTTTCGCTGACCGATTGCCAGCGTTCGCGCACCGTCGGCGATCGTCTTCGGCGGCTCGATCGTGACGATCCGGCCGCTGCGAAACGACTGCTCGCCATCGTTTCCTGCGCGCGGCTCGACGCCAAACACTTTCTTTGCCCCGGCCGCGACAGCAATGCCTGCCAACAATCCGCCACCGCCCAGGGGCACGATGATGTTCTCGACGTCCGGCCACTCTTCTATGATCTCGAGACCGACGGTGCCCTGGCCGGTGATGATGCGCTCGTCATCGAAAGGAGGAACCACGGATGCGCCGGTGCGATCGGCGATCTCACGCGCGACCGTGTCGCGCGTCGCGGCCGTGACGCCTGACATCACCACTTCGGCGCCGTACGCCTTCGTCGCTGCAACTTTCGATGCGACGGATCCTTCGGGCATGACGATCGTGGCGCGGACGCCGAGGAGCTTGGAGGCCAGAGCGACCCCTTGGGCGTGATTGCCGGAGGAGAATGCGACCACTCCGCGCTTGCGCTGCTCGTCAGTGAGCTGTAGCAGCGCGTTCATCGCGCCGCGAATCTTGAAAGATCCGGCTCGTTGGAGGTTTTCGCACTTGAGTCGGACCTCAAAACCAGCGGTTTCCGAAATCGATCGATTTGAAATCAGGGGCGTGCGATGGATGAACGGGTGAATCCGGCTTGCCGCAGCGCGAATATCATCGACGCCCACGGCCGCCGTCAGATTTGAAGAAGTCACCCTGAGTAGTATAAACTCTAGCAAAAGAAAGTGTTCTGAAGCGCAGGCAAGGTCATCATCGGGTTGGAGGTTGGGGTTATGTGGAGATGGGTTACCCGCGGCCTGGTTCTTACCGTTATCGCGACGTGTTTTCCGACTGCGCTCTTCGCGCAGGATCTCATCGCGGCGCTCGATTTTCCAGATCCGACCGTTCCCAATTCTGGGGAGGTCCTGGTCAAGGGTTTTGTCCTCGACCCGGTCGCGGTCACTAAGATCGAGCTCTACGTCGACGACCAGTTCCAGTACAACGTGAACAAAGGTCTGCCGCGCATCGACGTGCTCGAAGCGTATCCGAATTACCCCGGCATTCAGAACATCGCGCCGGGATTCCAGACCGGGTTCCTCGCGAGCCGCTTCACCAACGGACCGCACACTGTCATGGTGAAGATCTACTTGCAGGATGGCCGAGTGTTCGAGCTGGGGCGGCGCACGATCAATATCGATAACACGATCAACCAGACGCCGTTCGGAAATCTCGACATCCCCGATCTTGCAGCGCAATACAACGCGAGCGGTTCGTTTCCGGTCGTCGGCTGGGCCGTGGACACTGATGGTATCGGACGCATCGACATCCTGATCGACGGCGGCGTGATGCAGTCGGCGATCTACGGCGACGCACGTCCCGATGTCGGGAACACCTATCCCGACCTTCCTGTCGCGAATTTCAGCGGATTCATCGCCGAAGTCGACACGACGCGCATTCAGGACGGCGTGCACCTGCTCGAAGTCGTCGCCTTTGACCGTTTCGGCCTTTCGAAGAGAATCGGCGCGCGCCAGGTGCAGATCTTCAATAACGAGATAAATCTGAAGCCATTCGGCTATCTCGATGAGCCGTTGCGCGACGCGGTGCTCTACGGCACGCGATGCAATCTCGCACCGGTGATCATCTCGCCACCGGTCAACCCGCAGTCACACATCACGCCCGTCCGCGGCTGGGCCCTCGACCTCGGCACTCGTCAAGACCTCGGTCGCGTCTCGTATGTCGAGATGATGATCGACGGCGTGCGCTGGGCGTCGACTGACGATTGTGCATTCAGCGGGCTTTTTGGCGCTTATGTGAACTGCTACGGTCTGCCGAGGTTCGACGTGCAGCGCTTCTATCCGACGTATCCGGATGCTCCGCACGCCGGCTTCATGTTCACACTCGACGTAGGCGCGCTGCTTGCGCTCGGCGTTCCGCCCGGCCATCACGTGTTGAAGGTGCGCGTCGGCGACCAGCAGCAGACGTTCACGGAACTCCCGGGACCGCAGGGCATTCCGGTGTTCTTCGAATGCGCTGAAAATCGCGTCGCCGCTGCGAGTGGATTCATCGATGTCCCGGTGCAATTCGACTACGTCAAAGGCAACGTCACGTTCCAGGGATGGGCAGCGAATGAGACCTCGACCGTCGCGACGGTCGAGATCGTCGTCGACGGCAATTTCATCGGCCAAGCGCAGTATGGCTTCCCGCGCCCCGATGTTGCGCTTTCATTTCCGACGCTGCGCAACAGCGCGAATTCGGGCTGGCGATTCACGATGGATACGACGAAGCTCTCGAACGCGAGACACCGCCTCACGGTACGCGTCCTGGATACATCTGGCTTCCGCACGGAGATCGGCTCGGTCGATTTCTTCGTGCAGAACCCCAACTCGGTACCGTAACGCCGGCACCCTTGCCGGCTGGTGCGCCGGCTCCCGCCGGCGCACCAGAAATACGGCCAGTCCTTCAAGCCAGCTTTCGCCGGGTTGTCGAGTACATACCGTACTGACCGAGTTAGTTCATCTTCATCGCGAACGCAATGATCGTAGTACTCACGCCACCAAAATGAGCCTCGCCTTTTCAGAAGCGCGTTCGCCTGATTTGACGTGTACGATTTCCATGAATGAAGGATTTTTTCCAAATCCGCGCCTTTGAAGATTTTCGCAATGACATGAACATGATTCGGCATGATGCACCACGCGAGAAGCTCGTAGCGCTCGTGATCAAAGTGCTGCCACGTTTCGATGACGCAGCTCGCGACTTCCGGTACTTTCAAATGACAGGCGCCGCGGCCGGCGTCGAGAAATTCATCAAGACGGCCGTGGAACCATTCGGCAACGTGAGCGCGCTCCATCCGACATAGCGCGTGTTTGTATTCGAGTCTGAGCCTTTCGATAACGTGCTGTGGCAGTGAATCCGCGAGCCGATACGTAATGAAGTAGATCGCGTTGTCGACCTCCCAATGCGGGAGATACCCACGCGACCGAACATTGACACGTGTACTAAAGGGAAGAAGCCTGTTTGGCATGCTCCTGAGACGGAGCGGGCACGTGAAGCTACCGTTGTCAATGTTACCTTGGATCGCCGGCAAGGTGCCGGCGATCCGGCCGGCTGGGAGCCGGCGCTACTCAGAACAACTTCAGGAACACGACGTTCGCGACGAAGCCGCTCTGCGCATTGCGGCCGACGGTCTTGCCGATGTCGAGACGCAAGAGGGTTCCGTATGGCCCGACCGTCTGTCCGGCGATGCCAACGCCCTGGAACGGCTCACGGTGATAGCCGGCGAGGCGATCGGTGAGCAGGCCGTGATCGTAGAACGCTTCGAGCCGGAACTGATCCGAGAAGACCAGCCCGTACGAGACGTGGCCGAGGATCGCTTTTTCGGCGCGGACGGAGCCTGAGCGGATCCCGTGAATGCGCTGTGATCCGAAGAATCCGAGCTCGTATTTTCCAAAGCGATCGAGTCGCTGCCCATCGAGGTAATTCAGCTCCACGCCGATGCGCTGAAACTTCGGCAGGTAGAAGCTCTTCGACAGCTCGCCGCCAAAATCGGTGAAGGTCTTCTGATTCGGGTTGTATTCGGAGAGGATGCCCCACGGCTTCCAGTTCGTGCGCGCGTTGTAGTCGAAAAATCCCGAGACGGTGTAGCCCCACCGTGAATACTGCGCGTCGATTCCCGGGCTGATCTCGAAGGTGTCGCTCGGTACCTCGAACGACGGGGCGGTCGTGTCCGCGCGCTGATAGTTCACATGCCGCACGCCAAGGGAGACGTCGACCTTGCCGAAGTTAAGGAAGGGATGACCGAGCCGAAAACTCAGGTTCGTCGGCAGCGATTTGACGGCCTCGCCCTGCTGCTCGAGTCCGGAGCGATACATGCTGTTCGTCGTCGGGACGGCGATGGCAAAGAAATCTGCACCAAAATTAGTCCTTGTATTGTTTATGTTTGGATTGGTGACGTTGCCGGTCAGGAGCACGCCCGCGAACAAGACGTTCGTCTGAATTCCGCGCTTGTGCCAGTCGAAGTTGAAGTAGTCGATGCCGCCGAGTGGCAGGACGGGATAGTCGAGACCCGAGTCGTGGTGAATGCCGCCGAGCATGAACGTGCGTGCCGTGTTGAATCCTTCTTTGACGACGCGCTCTCCCGCCGCATTTTTCTCGACGTAGCGCATGCCCTCCTGCGTCTCGCGAACGATGCGGGCGTCTGACGCGGCGGCGATCTGGTGACGCTGTTCGAAGTCGTTCGGTTCGAGCCTGAAATCGCTGAAGGTGGTCTGTCGCAGGACGACGTTCGCGCGTCCGGCTGCGGAGATCACCTGCTGCGCGCTGACATCGATCGGCAGCCAGATGATCTCGCGCGGATCCGCTTTTGCCACGTCTGCAGCGCTGAGTGAGGCGTGCGTTGCGCGCGCGAACGGTTGGAAATCGACGCGCTCCTCGTTCGACAGCACCTCCCCTGTGAGGTTGAGCTGAATCATCGAGATGCGAATGCGCGCCCACGTTCTGCTGTCGATCCACACCGTTCCGCGATAGAGCGGCAGACCGGCGGGCGCGTTCGGCGGCGGCTCGAATCGCACTTCGTACGTGCGAAAGCCGTTGAGATCCGTCTCGCGCGCGAGCTGGTATCGGTATTCGTTGGTCAGGTGGATGTCGAGCGGAAGCTGCGCCACCTTCTCCGGCTGAATCAGCGGCAGCTCGGGGATGCGGCCGTACTTCCACTTCACACCATTGATGTAGAAGTCCTGCCATACCCAATCGGATTGACCGTGCGGTTCGGAGAAATAGTCGCCGGCGATCGTGGCCTCGATGGCCTCGCCCCCTTCGAGCGTGAAGCGCAGCTTCGTGGCATCGCGCGCGATGTAGCGTGGCTGAATCGACTCCTGATACGTCTTGTACGCCTGATGATTGCGGATGATCTCTTCGACGCTGATGCCGCGCTGCGTCGCGACGCTGATCGCTTCCTTCGTGATTTGCGGCTTTTCAGTGTGATCGAGCGTCAGCAGGAACGGGCGTTTGACCGGCTGGACGCCGATGAGAAAGTGCCCGCCTTTCGCGCCGACATCGGTGATCTCCCGATCGCCAGCAGCGTCTACGCGCCGAGGTCTTGTGTAGCGATCGCTCGGTAGCGAGGCGATGAAGGCGGCACTGGCATCGCCTTTCGGCACGATGATCGTCCGCAGATCCTCGCCGCGAACGAAAGTCAGGACAGGCATTTCGATGCGATTGCCTTTCGCGTCGAGAACCTGCGTCGACGAAGTCGCATCAAACGCCCAGTCGCCGATGAACGCATGATTGATGTTCGCGAGCGCAGGGGCGTCGTCGGCGGCCGGACGCGCGAGGTATGCGCGCGTTGCGCCATTCGCGAGCGCCTGTGCAAGGTCGAAAAACGAATTTGGCGACTGCGGATCCACGATCGCGTAGAGCTTCTTCGAAGGTTCCTTCTCTGCGATCCAGGAAGCGGTCTTCTTCACATCTGCATCAGCGACCAGAATCGCATCGACGTATGTCAACGCACCTGTTTCATACAAGCTCGATCGATCATTCATCGGCGGCAGCACGATGCGCGAGGCGACATTCAAACCCTGCGCGGTGACCGCGAGCCGCTTGAACGCATATCCGGCCACCGTGTTGTCCAGACCCTCTGGAGCGACGCCGATGCCTTCGAATGGTCCGTGCAACCGCGCCCATTCGATGATGTTCTTCGTGTGCGTCTCGACGTCGCTCATGGGATCTTTGCTGTCTTTATCGACGCTGTAGCTGATCGTGAGCGTCAGCTTGCTGCGCTGCTCGGGCGAAAGCGTATCGACAGCGGTCGTCGCCAAATCGGACTCGTGGACCTGCAGGACGAGCGGAATGACGGTCGCGGGCGGCGCCGCGAGATTCGCCGTTGCTCCGACGCACAGCGAGCATTCTTTCGGTGCATCAGCAGCGAACAGAGAGAGGACACAAATTTGCAAACAGACGGCAACGATCGCGATTTTTTTCATGACTGGCCGGCGTCTTCAACGCACGATGCGGAGCTGAAAATTGCCCTCGATTCGCGGCTTGTTGTTTCTGAACCCCGCCTCCGGAGTGCGGTTCCCGGACGCAGCAGCCCTCGAAAGTGCTGCGACAGAAGCCGGTCTGCAGGTGGTGCGATTTGCGAGTGTGGCCGACATCGGTCTGATGATTCGCGAGCAGATGCGCTTGGGCCGCCGGCTGTTCGTCGCCGCCGGCGGCGACGGAACCATCAGCTCTGTGGTGCAGCCGCTTGTCAACTCAGAAGCGCAGCTCGGCGTGATACCCGCCGGAACGTACAACCATTTCGCGCGCGACATCGGAATCCCACTCGGTTGGCGCGAAGCGCTGGATGTGGTGCTCTCCGGAACCACGCGGCAAATCGATGTCGGCCGCATCAACGATCGTTTCTTCATCAACAATGTCTCAATCGGTCTCTATCCCGAGCTGGTAGCGCGGCGCGAGGAGCGCGGCCGCGATTACCCGCGCTGGAAAGCGCGCCTCTACGGCGCTTATGCGACGCTGCGGAAATATCCGCATGTGACGCTGGCAGTGGAAACCGAGTATCTGAACGAAATCATCAAGACGCACGTCTTCGTGGTCTCGAACAATTCTTACGATCTCTCCCGCCTCGGCGTTGAAGCGCCGCGCAATACTCTCGAGGAGGGACGCCTCTCCGTCTACTGGCTGCCGCATGTGCCCCGGATCGCCTTGACGAGGTTTCTGGCGAACTATCTTGCGGGCCGCGTCAAGACGACGCCTGGTTTTCGATCGTTCCGGACCACTCAATTGAAGGTGCAGTCCGCGCACAAACGACTTCGACTCGGCATCGACGGCGAGCTGGTGATCATGGTGCCGCCGCTGGTGATCACTATCGTTCCGAAGTCATTGCTGGTGAAAGTGCCTCGGTTACAATCACCAACTTCATGACTGGACCCCGGATCAAAGATCTCCCGCAGTGCATCGATGAACGCGTCACAATCAACGGTTGGCTGTACAACAAGCGCACCGCCGGTAAGCTGCAGTTCCCGATCATTCGCGATGGCAGCGGATATCTGCAATGCGTGGTTTCCAAAAAGGAAGTCAGCGAGGAGACCTGGCGCGGCGTCGAAGAAGCGACGCAGGAGTCGACGGTGCGCGTGACCGGCATCGTTCGCGCGGAGCCGCGCGCGCCCGGCGGCGTCGAGCTCGGTCTTGAATCATTCGAGGTCATCGCGCCCACGCAGGATTATCCGATTACGCCGAAGGAGCACGGAACGGCGTTCCTGATGGACATTCGCCACCTGTGGCTGCGGTCTTCGAAGCAGCATGCGATTCTACGGGTTCGTAGCGAGATCGAGGAGGCCTGCCGCGAATTTTTCTACGAGCGCGATTTCGTGTTGATCGATTCGCCGATCCTCACTCCGGCTGCGTGCGAAGGAACCTCCACGCTTTTCGAA
>QHVY01000374.1 GCA_003223695.1 Acidobacteriota bacterium | reverse complement strand
TCACGAACTCGCGGATGCCATATACGCCGAGCTCGCGACCGAATCCGGAGTGCTTCACGCCGCCGAACGGAACGCGCGGATCTGACGCAACCATCGCGTTGACGAACACCTGACCTGTCTCGATGCGGTCGATGAAGCGAGAGGCTTCGTCGCGATCGCGCGTCCAGACGCTGGCGCCGAGCCCGAATTTCGTTTCATTCGCCACAGCGATCGCCTCATCGGCATCGCGCACGCGGAACAGCGATGCGACAGGGCCGAATGTCTCTTCGCACGCCGCGGGCGCATTGTGCGGCACATTCGACAGAACTGTCGGCGCGTAGAAGTTTCCGAGAGCGCCGATCCGCTTTCCGCCCGTGAGCAGCTTCGCCCCGGCGGCAATTGAGCGCTGTACTTGCTCATCGATGTCGTTGATGATCTGCGGCATCGCCAACGGGCCGATCTCGGTTGACTCGTCCATCGGGTCGCCAACCTTCAGCGCCTTCATCGCGGCGACAAATCGCCGCTCAAATTCGTCGCCGATTTTTTCGTGAACGATGAATCGCTTTGCGGCGATGCACGACTGCCCATTGTTGACGATCCGCGCCTTCACGGCAGTGTTGACGGCATCTTCGAGATTTGCCGATGGCATGACCACGAAGGGATCGCTGCCGCCAAGCTCCAGTACGCTCTTCTTGATTCGCTTTGCCGCGGTGCTTCCGACGCTCGCCCCGGCGGGCTCGCTGCCGGTCAGCGTCGCCGCCTTCACGCGGTCATCGTTGACGACCTTCTGAACCTGTTCGGACGTGATCAGCAGCGTCTGAAATTCGCCGTCTGAAAACCCAGCGTCGCGAAGAACCGTCTCAATCGCAATCGCGCATTGCGGGACGTTCGATGCATGCTTGAGCAGGCCGACATTGCCGGCCATCAGCGCGGGCGCCGCGAAACGAAAAACCTGCCAGAACGGAAAGTTCCACGGCATCACCGCGAGGACCGCGCCTATCGGTTCGTAGCGAATGAACGTCATCTCCGCTTCGGTCTTCACGGATTCGTCCGACAGAAATTGCTGCGCGTGCTCCGCGTAGTAGCGGCAGACGAGCGCGCATTTGTTGACCTCCGCGATCGCCGCCTTGATCGGCTTTCCCATTTCTGTGGTGATGAGTGCGCCAAGATCTTTTTGTCGTTGGTCGAGAAGATCGGCGGCTTTATTCATCCGTTTCGATCGCTCGGCGAAGGAGCGCTCGCGGTTGCGTTGCGCGGCTTCAACAGATCTTTGCAACTTCTCCTCAATCTGGTGGTCGCTAAGTGGCTGGAAAGTTTTTAGAGTCTCGCCTGTCGATGGATTTATGGTCGCGATCGCCATCTTTGTCACCTTTTGCTGTGCTATTCTCCGCGTCGTCCAAGGTCACACTTGTTTCCACCCACCAACCCGCAAGGAGTCCATATGAACCGTGCGAAGAATCTTCGTTTCATTTCCCTTTTCATGCTGCTCGCGATTCTCATGCCGTTCGCGGCATTTGCGCAAAGCAGCACCGGATCGATTTCCGGTAACGTGACCGACGCGAGCGGCAGCACGCTGCCCGGCGTCACCGTCACAGCAACGAACACGGCGACTGGTGTCTCCCGTTCGGTTGTCAGCAATGGCGCCGGCCGTTTTGAAATGCCGTTGCTTCCGCCGGGCATCTATCGGGCTGTTGCCGAACTCTCCGGATTTCAGCCGGTCCACGCATTCCTCAACGTCAACGTCGGTACCGCGGCGACATTCGACGTGAAGATGAATCCGGGCGTTGCCGAGACAGTGACCGTCACCGCAGCGGCGCCGATCATCGAGACGACGCGATCCGAGGTCAGCTCGGTGGTGAATGAGAAAGCGATTCAGAATTTGCCGGTCAACGGCCGCAACTTCATCGATTTCGTGCTCACCACACCGGGCGTCGTCCGCGATGTGCGCACCGGCGACATCAGCTTTGCCGGCCAGCGCGGCACGCTGAATTCAATGGTCGTCGACGGAGCGAACAACGACAACACGTTCTTTGGTCAGACGGTTGGCCGCACCGGATCGGGCCGCGCTCCGTATCAATTCTCTGAAGACGCGGTCAAAGAGTTCCAGGTGAACTCGAACTCGTACTCAGCCGAATACGGGCGGGCGGGTGGGGCGGTGATCAACGTGGTCACGAAGTCGGGATCGAACGACTTTCATGGCTCCGCATTCGATTATTACCGCGACAAAAAACTCAACGCGATCAACTACATCAACCAGATCAACAATCGCGCAAAGAGCCCCTATCACTTCGATCAGTATGGCTTCACCGCCGGCGGTCCGATCGTTCGCGATAAGCACTTCTTCTTTGCCAACGCTGATTTTCAGCGCAACTCAACACCGAACCTCACCGTCCTCGGCGGCGGCCGCATCACCACCTTCCCAAGCGATCCAGCGAGTCTGGCCGCGTTCGCCATATTGACGCCACTCGCGCAGGAGTATCCGCAGCAGCTTCATCAGGACGTCTACCTGGCCGGCAGCGATTCCTCGGCGTCAATTTCGAGAACGCCAGCATCACCAATTCGGTCCAGCACACCGGAAACTCCGATGTGTTCACCGACTCGCTCTCGGCCGTCGACGCCATGACGGTCAGCTCATCGTTCTTCAACGAAGTGCGCGCGCAATATCTGAAAGATCGCGAGCCAGGGCAGGCGAACAGCTCCGATCCCGAAGCGCAGATTTCTGAGAGCGGCATTCCGGTGATCAACATCGGACGGAATACGTTTTCGCCGCGCGAGACGACGATCAAGCGTTATCAGATCGCCGACACCGCGACATACGTTCTTCGCAATCACACGCTGAAGGGCGGCTTCGACTACAACCACGACAACATCCTCAACTACTTCCCGGGCAACTTTTTCGGGTCGTACGTTTTCACGAGCCTTGCAGACTTTGCCAACAAGAATCCGGTGCGATTTACCGAA
>QHVY01000373.1:4490-5643 GCA_003223695.1 Acidobacteriota bacterium | reverse complement strand
TCCGCGCCTCGATCGACAAATAGGCGAGGTCGCCGGAGTCGAGGCGGATTCCGATCAACTCGTGACCGCGCGCGCGCAGGCGCCTGCCGATTTCAATCGCATGCTGGACGCCCTGCAGCGTGTTGTATGTATCCACCAACAACAAACAGTTGTTCGGCATCACCTCGGCGTATCTCTCGAAGGATTCGATCTCGCTGGGGAACGCCATCACCCAGCTATGCGCGTGCGTGCCTTTCACCGGAATCCTGTACGTCGCGCCGGCGAGCACGTTCGAGGTGGCCGCGCACCCGCCGATGTACGTCGCGCGGCTCGCGGCGAGCCCGCCGTCGATCCCTTGCGCACGGCGCAGACCGAAATCGATCACAGGATCGCCTTTTGCCGCGTAAACAACGCGCGCCGCCTTCGTGGCAATCAGCGACTGAAAATTGATCATGTTCAGCAGCGCGGTCTCAACGATCTGCGCCTGAAGAATGGGCCCGACGACACGGACCATCGGCTCTTGAGGAAAGACAACGGTGCCTTCGGGGACCGCATCGATGTCGAGCATGAAGCGAAGTTGCGCGAGGTAACGGAGAAATTCGTCAGGAAAGAGAGGCCGGTTGTCGTTGCCGGTGACAGTGGCTAGAAAATTCAGATCATCGTCTTGAAAACGAAGCGACTCGACATAGCGCACCGCTTCCTCGAGACCCGCAGCGATCGTGTAGCCGCCTTCAAACGGATTCTCGCGAAAGTAGAGGTGAAACACCGCTTCGTCGCGATCCTTGCCAGTTTTCCAATAGCCATAGGCCATCGTCAGCTGGTAGAGATCGGTGAGAAGGGCCGACGAAAACGGCATTGCGGTGCGAAGGTTATCGCGGAATGGAAGACGGAGAATTTCGAATTTCGAATGAAGAATTCAGAATTAAGAATCACATTCACCCAACCCGGACACATTCTTCATTCTTAATTCGAACTTCGAAATTCGAAATTTCTTTTGGACCTGCCTGGTCACGCCGCTGCTGATTCAGTTTCCGAGGGAAGAACGATGTACCGAATGCTCACGTTTCGAACCTCGGAATACTTCAAATAGAGATACTCCGCGTCAATAAAGAAGTAGTCCGGCTTCGCGCCGGCCTCCTTCTCAGGGTCAATCGGCCGACGCATCGCGCCTGTG
>QHVY01000373.1:0-4354 GCA_003223695.1 Acidobacteriota bacterium | reverse complement strand
GTAGTGCCATTGATGGTCAAATCGAAGAAAGCGTACTCGGCGGTCCAGGCGAAGCCCGCGAACGATCGCGTGCGAGCCGTACCCGATCGCAGCAGCAATCGCGTAAAGCACGATGAAATAAAGAAAGACACGCCAGGGGTATGACGTGATCGCGTTGACCGCGGCGCCGAGATGTTCACTGTCCTTGCCGTATTGGCCGAGCAGAAGGATGGCGAGCGCCTGAAAATCAATTGGCCAGAAATATTTAACGACGACGGGTGCAAAGACGGCGTGCAGCGCGCAGGCTAGAACCAGGCTGTAGGCTACTTCTTCGGTGATGGGCAATGCCTGACGCGGCCGATCCCAAAAGAAGCCATTGCGGTACGTGTTCTTGAGGATGATTCCAGGCAGTGCGAGGGCGAAGATCGCCAGAGCTTGGAAGGCGAGACTCACCGCCTCAGGTTACAGCTTATTTCTTCGGAGTAAGCGAAGTTCTACCACCAGTAGATTCAGTAGCGCGATCCGAATCGGGACTTTCCGGTCGAACCGCGTTGGCGGCGCCGCCGAGGTAGACCGTCAGAAGCTTCCGTCTACCCTCGACCGTCGCGAGATATCTGCGTGCCCGCTGGCTTGTCGCTGCCTTTACGTAAGCCATATTCGCAACAAGTTTAGCGCAACAAATAGCAGATCAGGCGCTTTCCATCATCTCCGCTGGGATGTCGAAGTTCGACCAGACGTTCTGCACGTCGTCCTGATCGTCGAGCATCTCCAGCAGGCGCATCGTCTGTTTCGCCTTAGCCTCGTCGAGCTTGACGTAGTTCTGCGGCATCTGGCCGATCTTTGCCTCGATGGTCGGGATGTTGTTCTTCTCCAGCGCCGCTCGAACCTGATCGAAGCTGTCGGGTGAGCTGTAAACCTCGAATGCATCCGGATTGCTCTGCAAATCGTCGGCGCCGGCCTCGAGCGCGATTTCCATCAGCTTGTCCTCGTTCACGGCTTTCTTTTCGATCACAAAGTAGCCTTTGCGCTCGAACTGAAAGCGCACCGAGTTGGGGGTGCCGAGGTTTCCGCCGTTTTTCTCGAAGACGTGGCGGATTTCAGGCGTCGTGCGATTCGGGTTGTCGGTCATCGCCTCGATCAAAATGGCAACACCGCCCGGCCCGTAGCCTTCGTACGTCACTTCCTCGTACGTCGCGCCTTCGATTTCACCTGTGCCGCGTTTGATCGCCCGCTCGATTGTGTCCTTCGGCATGTTGTTCGCCTTCGCCTCATCGACAGCAGCGCGTAGGCGCGGATTTCCTGCGGGGTCGCCTCCGCCGGCGCGCGAGGCTACAGTAATTTCCTTGATCAGGCGCGTGAAGGTCTTTCCGCGTTTTGCGTCGGTAGCACCCTTCTTGTGTTTGATCGTGCTCCATCTGCTGTGGCCAGACATGAGAGGCTCCTTTGCGTCCGCTGGAAGGGATGGAAATTATAGTGAAATCGCGGCATCGGTATCTACATCGAAGGCGGCGGCTTCGAAGGGGATCGTCACCACTTCATTGCGATGGGCGTCGATGATCGTCCGCGCCCCAGCATCGCCCCGCAACGCCAGGAGCTCATCCCGGAATTTCGCGGAGAAAAACGCCGGAACGCCGCTGATCCCGCTGTAGCCCGTTGCGGCGATCGGCGCATGCGCATCGATGAGCGCGCGAAGATGCTCGCTGGTGATCTGAGGCTGATCGCAAAGTACGATCAGCACTTCGCCTGTTGTCTCCGCCACACCACACCGAAGCGATGAGGCCATCCCTTCGCCCATATTTTCAATCGTTATAAATCCGCGTAAGACCTCTCGAATCGCTGCATTTGGAGGAATCACAACAATCACCGGCGCGACGGCAGCGGCGGTCCGCGCCGCGCGCACCACGAGCGGTTCGCCTTCGAAATGAACGAGCTGCTTCGGACGGCCGAGTCGTTTGGATGCGCCCGCGGCGAGGACGATGCAGGTCAGCGGCACGGCACGGAGGGACGCACGTGCAGAGGACCGTCGAGCTCGCGCAGCGGCTGTCCCGTGCGGCGATTGAGCGTCGCCTCGATCTCGGCCACGATCGCCAGCGCGATCTGCTCCGGCGTATCGCCGCCGAGGTCGAGGCCGATCGGACTGTGAACGCGATCGCGCCGGTCGGGAGATATCAGTTCCTCGCCTCGTGCCTTTGGGCCTAACAAGCCGATGTATTGGATTGCCGTCGCGAGGAGCGTCTCGAGCAGCGCAGAATCGTAAAGATAATTGTGAGTCATTATCACCGCGGCATCGAACTGCGTGAGATCGACCGCATTGCGCACGTTCTCCGGATGCACATCGCGCGGCGCGAATCGCGACACGGCGAATCCAACCTGCTCGGCGATGCGCGCAAGCGGATCGACATCAGCTCCTCCGCCGAAAATCGCCAAGTGTCGCGGCGGACGAATGGACTCGACCAGCAGCAGCCGCCCGTCGATCGACGTTTCCCACGTCATCGGCTCACGGCCGTTCCACTGAAATTCGCGAACGAGGCGCGGCGGATGTTCGGCATCGAAGGGCTCGATGTGCAGCTCGATCACGCCGCGACAGCCGAGGCCAAGACCGAACGCGAGCCACTCGCCGCAGCGCGCCGCTAGATCCTTTTCCAGGCAGCCGCCGCTGATCGTGCCGGCCGCCTGGCCATCTTCACTGATGACCGCCCGCGCCCCCGCCCGTCGATACGTGGTGCCGCTCGTCGCGACGATCGTGGCGACGATGCCGCGCTTCATGCGTTTCGCGGCTTCGATGATGCGGTCGATCTCGTGCATTCCAGTGCCCCTCACCCGGCCCTTCGGGCCACCAGTCTCTTGTAGGGCACGGCTGCGCCGTGCCGGATCCCCGCCCGCGAAAAGTGCGGCACGGCGCAGCCGTGCCCTACAAGGCGTCCGATTGTGCCGCGAAGCGGCGGGTGAGGGCCGTTCATGATGCAACCATTCCAGTTGGTAACTTTCTCACGCGTTTCCCAGTCAATGCAAAAATCGCGTTCGTTACGGCTGGAGCGATCACCGGAGTGGCCGGCTCGCCGGTCCCCGTCGGCAAAGCGGTGCTCGGAATGATATGCACTTCGATCACCGGCATCTGCTCGATCGTCAGCAGCGGGTAATCGTGGAAGTTGGACTGTTCGACGGCGCCGTTCTTGATGGTGATCGCGCCGTTGAGCGCGGCCGTCAGGCCATAGACGATGCCGCCCTCGACCTGCGCGGCAACGCCATCGGGATTCACTGCCGTCCCGCAATCGATCGCCGTAATCACCCGATGAACGCGCGGCGTACCGTCCTTGTCGATCGAAACCTCGGCAACTTCGGCCACGTAAGTGGAAAATGAATACCAGGCCGCAAATCCCCGCGCCCGCCCACCCGGCAGAGGCTTGCCCCAATTCGACTTCTCGCGAGCGAGCTCGATGACGCGGCGCAGACGATCGTTCTCATACGGATAAAGCGCGGCGCCACCCGTCCGATCCATTTTGTAGCCGGGCGTCAGCAGAGCGAGCTGAAAGTCGATCGGGTCCTTGCCTGCTGCATGCGCCAATTCGTCCATCATCGATTGCACGGTGAACGTGTTGAACGTGTTCTCAACTGAGCGCCACCACCCGCGCGGGACGACAGATTTTGCCGATGCGAATTCGAGCCGCACGTTTGGAATCGACGACGGAAACTGCCAATCTTCCCAAACCTCGTCCTCAGCCGCACCCTTACGGCCCATGTAATCGTTGATCGCAGCCGACGCCGTGCGCTGGTGCCACGCGGCGACTTTTCCGTTGTCATCGACCGCGGCGACGATGCGATGCACCGTCGCAGGACGATAGAAGTCATGCTGGATGTCGTCCTCGCGGGTCCACTGCACCTTCACTGGTTTGCCGACCGCTTTCGATAGCAGCGCCGCTTCGACGGCGACGTCGGGAAATGCGCGGCGTCCGAATCCGCCGCCTAACAAAGTGACGTGTACTTTCGGTTCGCTCTTCACGCCCACTACCCCCGCCGCCTTCCCGCCCCACCAATCGGGAAACTGCGTCGGTCCCCAGATCTCGATGCCATCCGCGGTCACGCTCGCCGTTGCGTTCATCGGCTCCATTGTCGCGTGCGCGAGGTACGGGAGCTCGTAGGTGCTGTCGATTTTCTTTGATGCCGCCGCGAGCGCTGCGTCGACGTCTCCGCGAGTCCGCACCGTCGGCGCCGGTTTCGAGATGAGATCGCGCATCTGCGCCATCAGCGAATCAGTTGTCTCGTTCCTCCCATCGCCCTCGTCCCACTTCACGACGAGAGCATCGCGCCCTTTGAGCGCGGCCCAGGTGGAATTCGCCACGACTCCCACGCCCGCCCACGGAGCCTCCGGACCCTG
>QHVY01000170.1 GCA_003223695.1 Acidobacteriota bacterium | reverse complement strand
AGACGTTGTCAGTGTGATCGACGGGCTTTGTCTGTGTTGACAGCGGAGTGAGCTTCGTCCACGCCGGATTCGTCAAACTATCGCGGATCGAGCCGGAAAAGACGTTGCCGCCCGACTTGGTGATCGAGTTGACCACGCCGCCGGTGAAGCGTCCGTACTCGGCGGAGATCGCGCCGGTGAGCGTCGTCGTCTCCTGTACCGCATCTTCGATGAAAAGGTTCTGCGCCTGGCTGCGGACGTTCTCGGTCACGACGACGCCATTCACCATGACGAGGTTGTCGTAACCCGGGCTGCCGGAGATGACGAACTGATTGGTCGAAAAGGTGTTGGCGCTGACGCCGGGCGAGAGCAGCGCCGCGGCGAAGGGCGTTCGCGCGACCGGAAGCGCTTCCATCTGCTTCGACGTGAACGTCGAGGCGACCTGCGGTGTCTCGAGAACCGTCGGCGCCGCCGCGGTCACCGTAATCGCCTCGGCCACGCCCGCCACTTTCAGGTCGGCGTCTGCGCGTGCGGTCTGCGAAAGCTCGAGTCGCGCTCTCCTGGTCACAGCGCCCATGCCACTGAGCTCGAACGTGACTTTGTAATCTCCCGGCGGCAGACCGGAAAACTGATAGCCGCCGTTGTCCCCTGTGACTGCCGTGCGCGAGCCCTGCAGATTGGGCGACGAAATGGTCACCGTGACGCCCGGCAGCGGCTTGCCGTCCGTCGTGACCTGGCCGGTGAGTGACGCCGTCGTCTGCGCAAACGCTGACGCAGCGATAAGTGCCGCAAATGCTGAAATCACCAAGAAGCGGGTAAGGACCCTCATCCTTCCTCCTACGGTTATTGATTGTTGAAAGGGCACCGACGCTGATTGAATCCGCGGATTCTAATGCACGCGGGCAGCCGTAGCTGCGAAAAATGTAATTGACTGTGACAACAGGATTTACAAGTCGCAGCTTGCTTTGAAGCCCAAGGAAAATTCAAATGCGCAGATTTGTAACAGCGAAATCTTGGATCGTGGGGGACAGCGGCCCTCGGCTGTCCAGACAGCGGAGGGCCGCTGTCTTCCACATCAGCGCGTCAACTGCCGGTAGTGAATCCGATGAGGCTGGGCGGCTTCGGCCCCCAGCCTTTTGCGTTTGTCGTCCTCGTATTCGCTGTAGTTCCCGTCGAACCAGAAGACGCGCGAGTCGCCTTCGAACGCCAGGATGTGGGTGGCCACTCGATCGAGAAACCAACGATCGTGCGAGATGACGATCGCGCATCCGGCGAAACTCTCGAGTGCCTCTTCGAGCGCTCGGAGTGTGTTGACGTCGAGATCGTTCGCGCTCGCCGCCGGAGAGAATACCGACCTTCTTCTGCTGATCCTGGCCGGAGAAGTTGAATCGCGCGACATACGCGCGCGACGGCATCTCGCGCGGGCCGAGCTGCACGATGTCCGCGCCGCCGGTGATCTCTTCGAAAATCGTTTTGTTTCCATCGAGCGACCGATCCTGGTCGATGTACGCCAGTTTCACCGTCTCGCCGAGTCGAATCGTTCCCGCATCGGGTTTGTCCTGGCCGATGACCATGCGAAAGAGGGTCGTCTTGCCGGCGCCGTTGGGTCCGATCACGCCGATGATTCCGCCGGGTGGAAGCTTGAACGACATGTCGTCGATCAGCAGCTTGTCACCATAACCTTTGCGCACATCATCCGCATCGATTACCACGGTTCCAAGTCGCGGACCGGGCGGGATGTAGATTTCGAGCTCCTGAATTTTCTGCTGCGCTTCCTGATTGAGAAGCGACTCGTATGCGTTGATGCGCGCTTTGCCTTTCGCGTGACGTCCTTTCGGCGACATGCGGATCCATTCGAGCTCGCGCTCCAGCGTCCGCTGCCGCTGCGATTCCGATTTTTCTTCGTGCTGGAGCCGCTCCTTCTTCTGCTCGAGCCACGACGAGTAATTGCCTTTGAAGGGAATGCCGTGACCGCGCTCGAGCTCCAGGATCCAGCCGGCGACGTTGTCGAGAAAATAGCGATCGTGGGTGACCGCGATGACTGTGCCGGCGTACTGTTGCAGATGCTTCTCGAGCCATTCGACCGATTCGGCATCGAGATGATTGGTCGGCTCNNCGGCAAAGTGCGACACGGCGCTTCTCGCCGCCGGAAAGAATCGAGACCAAAGTGTCCCCCGGCGGACAACGCAACGCGTCCATGGCCATTTCGAGTTTCGAATCGAGATCCCACGCTCCCGCTGCATCGAGCTTGTCCTGAACCTTCGCCTGCCGTGCGAGCAGCTTGTCCATATCTGCATCGGGATCGGCAAAAGCGTTGTTGATCTCGTCGAACTCTTTCAACAGGTCGATGATCGGCTGCACACCCTGCTCGACGATCTCGCGGACAGTTTTCGATTCATCGAGCTGCGGCTCCTGCTCGAGAAATCCGACTGTGTGTCCCGGCGACAGCACGGTTTCGCCGAGGAAGTCTTTGTCGGCGCCGGCGAGGATGCGCAGGAGCGAGCTTTTCCCCGATCCATTCAGACCGATCACGCCGATCTTTGCGCCGTAGAAATACGAGAGATAGATATCCTTGAGGACCTGCTTTTTTCCGTGGAACTTCGATACGCCGACCATCGAGTAGATGATCTTGTCGGGAGGGGGAGTGGGCATGGCGCGGATTATGACGAAAGAAATTTCAGGTCGCGGTGGCGTAGGCCGCTTCCAACTCCTCCACACGCGCAGCGGGACCGTCGAACGACACGACGACGAGAGTTTGATCGTCCTCCGGCGGCCGATTGCGCGTGAATTTGCGAATCGACCCCAGCAACATCTTCTTGATCCCCTCGGCTGACAAATGTCCGGCGTCGAGCAGCACGCGCTCGAATCGGTCGAATCCGAACGGCTCGCCGTCGTCGTCGATCGCCTCGATCAATCCGTCGCTGTAGAGAATCATCCGGTCGCCGGGCGTGAACTCGACGAGGTGCTCGCGAAACGGATCTCGGCGGCGAACGCCGAGGGGAAAGCCCCACGATGAAAGCGATTCGAGGCGATGCTTGTGGGCGCGATACACGTATGGATCGAGATGTCCCGCCGATGAAAAGCGGAGACGCTGCGAAGAGGGATCGAGCAAGCCGAAAAAGAAGGTCATCAGAATTCGCCTTGGCGCCGTTTTGATGACGATCTCATTCAGCACGTTCATCACCGTTCGCGGCGACGGATCGACGTCGACCTGCACCAGCAGCGCCGATTTCGCCATCGCCATCACGATGCCGCTCGTTAGGCCGTGTCCCGACACGTCGCCGAATGCGATTCCGATCTCGCCGTTCGGCTGCGGCAGAAAATCGAAATAGTCACCACCGATCTCGGTCGCCGCGCGATAGTGCGACGCCACCGATGCGCCGGAGAGTCGCGGCGCTTCGATCGGAAGGAGAGCGGCCTGAATCCGATTGGCGGCGTCGATCTCGGCCTTCACGCGCTCGCGTTCAACGATTCGCCGCACGTGCGGTGCGAGATCCTCGTGTGTGTATACGACCTCGCGACGCGTGAGCAGCGCCGCGACGCCGAATCCGGCAAGGGCGATCGCAGGAATTGCGATCGTCAGGGCCACCTGCGAAAGCATGTGGTCCTGCGCGACCGACAGCAACGGCGCGGACAGCGAGAGGAGCGTGCCGCCGAAGAGCGCCACGGCAGTCGTCAGCAGGTCGTAGCCGAGGAAGATGGCCATCACCGCGGCGATGCCGCCGAAGTCGAACAACAGCCGCGGCACGAATGGGTCGGTCGGCACATCGCCCACTGCGCCCATCATCCCGACGATGAACATCAAAATGATGCCGACCGGCAGTGCTCGCCGGCGATGCCATCCCGCCAGCAGACAAAGTGCGAGCACCGGATAAACGATCGCATCGAGCAGCGAGAAAAGAAGCGTGACTAGCGGGCCGCCCAGATCGAGATACATGCTGCTGCCGATGCCGAGGGAAATGTGGACGAGGTGAAGTGCGAGTCCGATCGCACCGCTGATGAACGCGGCAGCAGCAACGGCTGGCGCGAAAAGAAAACCGTTGACGACCGATCTCCCGACGGTAGCGTTTAGCGGATCACGTCGCAAAAGCGCGTCAAAGGAGGCAAGCCGTTCGGCCCAACGCTCGCGCGCATAGCTCTCGCCCACGGACCAGGCGAAAAACACGAGAACGGCGATAACGGAGTCGTACAGCAGAAACTTGAACGCCATGTAAGTCCACGCGGTGGTCTGGGCGTCCAATCCACCGGTCGAGCTTCCCATCGTCGCCGGACCGCCGATGATCAAATCGACGAGCAAACAGCAAAGCGCGACGACGGCAAAGAGGATCGATCCGGTGCTGACGCCGACTTCGCCCGCGTGATACTTCTTCAGAAAAACGATCAACAGGGCGATCAGCAGAGTGAAATTCATCGCGTAGCGTGCAAGGATCGCCGCGATTTCGCTGCTCTCGTATCGATACGCGCTGCCGTTCGCGTACTCTTCCTGCAGCTCCCAGCCGGCAAACCGATCGCCGGCGAAGTAGACGTAAAGGTACGGCACGACATCGCCGATCGGAAAGTTCGTCTTCACGCGATAGCGAAAGATCCAGTCCGTCCGCGACAGATATTCAGATGGCCTCGCTGATTCGAATTGCGGCGACGGCGCTCCGCGAAACATTCGCGACTGAACAAACGCATCCGCTCTCGACCGAAGCTGCTGCCATGGCAGTTTTGCGCCGACCGTTTCGTTTCGAAGGCGAAGCCTTGCGGTGAGGACGTCGCCGGTTCGTGGATCGATCGCCACGTATCCGTACTCCGGATATTTCTCGAGCCCGCGACGGTAATACATCACGTGGTAGTAGCCGAGTCGCGGCCCGATCACGGGATCGCCGGCGGCGCGGCGGCGGAGCTCGAGGTTCGGCTCCAACTGCTTTCTCAGCCGAGATGAGTCCTCCCACGAGAGCGCGCTCCACGCTTTGTCGACCGGGATGCGGAGGGCCCGCGCGGCGGCGTCGGCGATCGGCGCAGCGTCTCGCCGCGTGAGCCGGATTCCCCGCGGCTGCGCGGCATTGAACGGATGCATGAGCAACGCGACGACAGCGATACCCACGACAAAGGCCAGACAGGGAGCGTATCGTTTCATCCCGCTGTGGCAATGATACGTGCACGAACCTCCGCAGGTTATGCCCTCGCGGTTCTAACGTTTATCAATTTGTTCAACTACCTCGACCGCTGGGTGGTGGCGGCGGTGGTGGAATCGATCAAGCGATCGGAGCTGCATCTCAGCGACACACAGCTCGGGCTGGTCGGCACAGGCTTCATATTTGTGTATACATTAACATCACCAATTTTCGGTTCGCTTGGCGACCGCCGCACCCGCCCGCCCCTCATTGCCCTCGGCGTCGCACTGTGGAGCATCGCCACCGCCCTCGCTGGCTTCGCGCGCGGGTTCACTTCGCTGTTCAGCGCGCGATCGGCCGTTGGAATCGGTGAAGCTGCGTACGGCACGATCGCTCCCGCTCTCCTGGCGGATTCATTTCCGCTGGAGAAGCGTGGGCGCGTCTTCGCCACATTTTTCGCCGCGATTCCGATCGGCTCCGCCGCCGGCTATGTTCTGGGTGGTCTCGTCGACAAGCACTTTGGATGGCGCGCGGCGTTCTGGATCGCCGGCACGCCGGGTTTGGTTCTGTCGCTGCTAGTTTTATTCGTGGTCGATCCGCCGCGCGGCGCTCAGGATCCCGACATGCTTAAGCAACCTCCGGGTGGGTATGCGCATCTCCTCCGCAACAAGCCGTACATCCTCACGGTCCTCGGCTATGGCGCGTACACGTTCGCGTTAGGCGGGCTGGCGTTTTGGATGCCTGCGTTTCTCGAACGCGCGCGCGGCATGAGCCGCAGCGAAGCGACGGTCACGTTTGGGGCAATCGCGCTGGTTACCGGGTTCGTCGGCACATTCGCGGGTGGGTGGTTGGGGGATTTCTTTCTGCGCTGGACGAAACAGTCGTATCTGTGGGTGTCCGGCATCGCCACGTTGCTCGCCGCGCCCGTAACCTACGTCGCTGTCAGCAATCCCCATCGCACCGTATATCTGAATGCGATCGTCATTGCTGAATTGCTGATCTTCGCGTCCACGGGTCCGGTGAACTCGGCCATCGTGAATGCCGTCGCGCCCGGCGAACGCGCGACGGCCCTTGGACTCTCGGTTTTCGTCATGCATTTGCTCGGCGACATACCGTCGCCGCCGCTGATCGGGAAAATCTCCGATGCCACGTCGCTGGAACACGCATTCCTCATCGTTCCCATCGCCATCGTCATTAGTGGCGCCATCTGGTCGTTTGCCGCGTGGCGCGGCCGCGCAACATGATCCGACGAAGCGTCGCCGCGATCATCCGAATCGTGGCGAAGGTCTTCTTCAGGCGAATCGAGCTCGCCGGAATCGAGCACGTGCGGCAATCTGCGCCTGTGATCTTCGCGGTGAATCACCCGAACGCGCTGATCGATCCACTGTTTCTACTCAGCTTCGCTCCAAGGTCGGTGTCGTTTCTGGCCAAGGCACCTTTGTTTCGAATGCCATTGGTCGGCCGGGTCGCGCGAGCGTTCGATTCGATTCCGGTTTATCGGCGTCAGGACAACGTTTCGACAGCGGGCAATCGAGAGACATTCGCCCGCGCGCGCGAGGTTCTGCAGCGCGGCGGAGCCATCGCGATTTTTCCCGAAGGAACAACGCACAGCGATCCGCGTTTGCGCGAATTGAAAACTGGCGCGGCGCGCATCGCCCTCGGCGCCTCGATTCGCGTGAGCATCGTGCCGACCGGCTTGTACTACACGGCGAAGCAAACGTTTCGTAGCTCGGCGCTCGCGTATTTCGGATCGCCGATCATCGTCGATCCGGAGCCGGTCGACGCGAACGGTGAGCCCCGTCAGGAGTCTGTCGAGAAACTCACGGATGCCATCGAGCGCGCTCTAGCTGATGTCACTTTGCAAGCGGATTCGCATGCCGCACTCGAGCTGATCGCCCGCGCGGAAAGGATCTTCTCCGCTGGAGAGGACGTCGCCCTGGCTCGCGAGCTCGAGTTGCGCAGACAATTCGTTGCCGGCTACGCATATCTCCGCGAGCACGATCCCGGCCGGCTCACGCGGCTGGAGTCGTTAATTCGCGAAGTCGATGTCGAGCGATTGAATCGCGCGCAACGAATTCAACCGACTCGCTTGCTTCTCGCGCCCATCGGCATCGTCGGCGCGGCGATTCACTGGCCCGTTTACCGGCTGATCGGATTTCTCGCCACACATCTGTCGAGCAAAGAAGATGAGATGGTCGCCACATTGAAAGTGATCGGCGGACTCGTGCTGTATCCGTTGATGTGGATCGCCATCGCGGTTGCCATCGCAGTTTTCTTTACGCTGCCGCTCGCAATCGCAGTGTTGATCGCGCAGCCGATTCTCGGCTACGTCGCGCTGATCGCTGCCGATACATTCGAGGACATCGCCGCACGCCTTCACCACCGCGACCTTGGCGCGCAACAGCAGCGCATTCGCGATGAAATCCTCGCCGTGGCGCGCGAGCTCAATGCGACGTCGACGTTGTCGTCGTCGTCCCCTGCCGCTCCTTCTGGAGCGTGAGGAGTTGTTTCTGAAGATTGAGCATCAACAGGAGAAACGCGATCACGATGAGGATGCCCAGGATGCGGACAGCCCAGCGGTTCATGTGAATCTCTCCGCGAATCGTGCCGCCCAGTCGATCGCGTAGCGCATCGGCGCCGCGTCGGCGACACCTTTTCCGGCAATGTCGAATGCAGTGCCGTGATCGACGGAGACGCGCAGATACGGCAGGCCAATGGTGACGTTCACCGCGCGATCGAACGCCATCGTCTTAATCGGAATCAGCGCCTGGTCGTGATACATCGCCATGATCACATCGTATTTTGCACGGAAGATCGTGTCCGCGGGATGCGGGCCGGTGATCGTGATGCCTTCAGCGCGCGCGGCTGCGACGCCTCTCTCGATCTCGCGCTCTTCGTCGCCGAACCGCCCGCCCTCACCGCCGTGAGGGTTTACCGCCGCCGCGGCGATGCGCGGCGTTTTGCCATAGAGGCGCTTGTATTCGCGTGTCGTGAGGCGCGCGAGCGCAGCGATGTCTTGCGCACGAATTGTTTTCACCGCGTCGCGCAACGGCGTGTGTACGGAGAGGAGCACGGCGCGAATCGACGGTGAGTCGAAGTACATCGCGTAGTCGTGTGCATATCGGCGCAAACCGGCGCGCGAGGCGAGGAGTTCTGTGTGGCCGGGAAACTCGGAGCCGGCTGCGGCGATCGACTGTTTGTTGATTGGCCCTGTCACTAATGCGGAGCATTCTCCCGATTCGATTGCGCGAAGGGCCGTGTCAATTGAATCGAGCGCGATTCGGCCGTAGTCGGCCGAGATCACGCCGTATTTCACCGCGCCCGATCCTCCGACATCGACAAAGTCGAGCTTTCGCGGCGGATTCGAATACGCCCGGCTGCCGAACACGCGTGCGGGAACGTCGAGCGAGTCGAGCGCCTTGAACACGACCTCAGCGCCGATTCCCGCGGGATCGCCGAGCGTGATGGCCAGCGGCTTCACGCTTGGATTCTACGTGTAGCGGCGGCCTTCAGGCCGCCGTCAGCGGGCTAAAGCCCGCCGCTACACAGACTCTTCTTCCTGCTTGAACAAATACTTGATGCAGTGTTTCTGAATCAGCAAATTCGGAGCGCCTTCGCGATTCACTTTCAGACAGCTCTTGTCGTACCACTCGATCCAGCCGCGAATCTCCTCACCGTCGGTCATGACGACGACCATCGGCGTTTTCGTATTCATCTGCTTGAGGTAGTAGAAACTCTCGGCGTTCGTCATCTCCGGCGGCGCCGGTTTGATTGAACGCCCATTCTTCGGCATTCGCCGGTAGTCATTCGTCATGGGCCGAAAGAATTTGCGAACGACTCCGTTTCCATCATCCCCGTATGGCCGGTTCGAGTATGCCATCCGCTTCCTCCGTTTCTCTGCTGAGACCGAGATTTGCGTTACTGAAAATCGTGTTTGCGAACCTCGTGCCGTGTTCGTAGAATGCCCGCCGTTTGAACTCCGTCGTCTGCATCGCTCAGGTTCCCGACACTGAAGCACGAATCAAAATCGCCGCCGGCGGACGGCGAATCGACGAAGCCGGTTTGAAGTTCATCGTCTCGCCGTACGACGAATTCGCGCTCGAGGAGGCAATCCGGGTCAAAGAGGCGAAAGGCGGCGATGTGACGGTCATCAGCTTCGGGCCCGATCGTGCCCAGCAGGCGTTGCGCGAATGCCTCGCGCGCGGCGCGACACAAGCTCTGCACATCAAAGGCGAAGTTGCCGACGCGGACTCGCTGGGCATCGCCAAAGTGCTCGCCGCGGCGATCAAGTCCACGCCTCACGATCTCGTCTTCTTTGGGAAGCAGGGCGTCGGTACAGATAACTCTCTCGTCGGACCGATGGTCGCGGAGCTACTCGGCTATCCGCAGGTGAATGTCGTGACGCATCTCGAGGTCGGTGACGGCAAAGCGACTGCGCATCGGGAGATCGAAGGTGCAGAGGAGATCATCGAAGCAGCGCTTCCAGCGGTGATCACGGCGCAAAAAGGATTGAATGAGCCGAGGTATGCGTCGTTGAAGGGGATTATGGCGGCGAAAAAGATCACGATCGAAACGAAGAGCGTCGCCGATCTCGGGCTGCAGGACTCCGACATCTTCAATCAGCGCGTGACGACTGTGGCCATCGAGTTGCCGCCTGAGAAAAAAGGCGGCCGGAAGATCGACGGCGCCGATCCTGCCGCGGCAGCGAAAGAAATCCTGAAGTACATCCGCGAGGAAGCAAAGGTACTCTGATGGCCGGCGTTCTCGTTTTCGCGGAAGTGAAGGATGGAAAGCTGAAGAGAGCATCGCGTGAAGCGCTTTCGATCGGGCGGAAGTTGGCCGCTGCGGCGGGAGGCGACCTCGCAGCATTCGCGACTGATCGAGCTGCGGCCGCGGATGCAGGACTCTACGGCGCAAAAAAAGTCTACGTCGCGGCTGTCGGGCCGTACGCCACCGAGACTTACGCCGCCGCCGTGCAGCAGGCGATCTCACAGATGCAGCCTTCGATCTTTTTGCTTGGCGGGACCTCGAACGGCCGCGACCTCGCTCCTCGCATCGCAGCGCGGCTGAACGTCGGCGTTGCGTCAGACGTCGATCGTCTGGAATGGATCGATGGAAAACTTCGGGCGCGCCGGCCTGTCTACTCCGGAAAGGCTTTTGCGACCGTCGACGTGGGCGGCAATCCGGCAATTGCCACCACTCGGCCGAACGCGTTTCCGCCGGAAGAGTCGGGCGACGGGGCGGCGGAAGTCGTTGATATCACGGTCCCGCAGATTCAGGCCAAAGCGAAGCTCCTGGAAACGAGAACTCCGGAAGCGGGTGAGCTGACGATCGCTGAAGCAGACATCATCGTCTCAGGCGGCCGCGGTTTGAAGGAAGCGGCGAACTTCTCGCTGATCCGCGACCTCGCTCACGCCATCGGCGGGGCCGTCGGTGCTTCTCGCGCGACTGTCGATGCCGGCTGGATCGATCATCAGCACCAGGTGGGGCAGACCGGTCGGGTGGTCAGTCCCAACCTTTATATAGCTGCTGGGGTCTCAGGAGCTATCCAGCACCTCGCAGGGATGTCGTCCTCAAAGCACATAGTGGCAATCAATAAGGATCCCGAGGCACCGATTTTCCGCGTGGCGGATTTGGGAGTGGTCGGCGACCTTTTTCAGATCGTTCCTGCGCTGACTGAAGAAGTCAAGAATGCCAAAGCGCACTAGCCAACTTTTTTCGCGCTGCAGCGGTATTTCTTCCGGAAAAGAGGAATCCATTTTGCCTACCGATTGGTATAGTGCGAAACAGTTCGTTTCATCCTATTGTGACGAGCATCACGGGTTTCCCGAGCGCTGAACGAAAACAGAGACAGGCGAAAAGCGGCGCACTACGGGTGTTGGGCGGGTTTGTCCGGACTTTGGACGATTGAGTGAATTCTGAACAGGGACGGCCTTGTAGAATCGGCATCATCACCTGATTCTTCAGTCAGTTACCTCGACAGAACCGTAGGAATGTCGCTTGCGCAGAAGGGGCGCATGAGCAAGACGATTTCGACGTTTCTCCTTGCGGCAATGGTCGTGGCCACCCCTCTCTCCGCCGCTTCGAAATCAGCTCAGCTAGGTGTATCCGTCGAAGTCGTCGCCAGGACGATCCTCACAGTCGACAGTCAGCCAGCGAGCATCGAAATCAGCTCTGACGACGTCGCGCGAGGCTATGTCGATCTGCCTCAATCAGTTCTATTCCACGTCCGCAGCAACGCCGCGAATGGCTACACTGTTCAGTTCCAGCCGCTCACCTATCCGTTCAGCCGCGCCGACATCAACTGGGGAAACACCCTGGCGACCGTCGGTGCCGACGGCGCTTGGCTTACCCGCCCATATCAGCAAGGGACGACAGCGGGCGCCCTCAACGTGAGGCTGATGCTGGCGCCGGGTACGGAACCGGGCACGTACGCGTGGCCGCTGCAATTCGGCGCCGGCTCACTCTAGACTATTCAATAATTCCGTCTAAAATAGATCTCAACTTCCCGCCGCAGAGAGAGGGAAAAACGCTCAATACCGCTTTGACAGGGTTTTCACAGCGGGTGAGCGGATGAATGACGGGTGGCCCAAGGAAAACGCCGGGCTGACGAACAATTCATTCTTCGCCTCCTAAACGCTCACACACCCGACCTTACCTTGTGCACACGTCGAAGCCGCGGGTGCGGAACGACAGTGACAGTAGAAATCGGACAACAACAAACAAGGTAAGGAGCAACGAAAATGAAGCGCACGATTCTCTCCCTCATCGCCCTGACGGCTTTCGCAGTCTCGGTTCCGGCTTTCGCCGGCTCTGCGTCCGCCAATCTGAACATCTCCGCCTCGGTTGCGGCGGTGTGCACCATTACA
>QHVY01000372.1 GCA_003223695.1 Acidobacteriota bacterium | reverse complement strand
CAAAATACGCGGCAATCGAAAACCTCGAGATTTCCACTCAGTTTTCATGACGTTATCGTCCGCCTAACGGAACCGTCACTCAGCGGCGCGGTCCGCGGCACGTCATGGTAACGCACTCGCGACGTCCCAACGCAGCGGGCCGCGTCCACTGCAGTGGCAAGTTAGCCGGCCGATGGCGAGACGCGGGTGGGCATCGACCGCTGGTTCGACGCAATGGTCCAACATCAGATCGGCCGGCAAGCGTGCGGCGGATGCCCGATCGGCTCGCTCGCGGGGCAAGTCGCGGAGCGAGACCCGGACGCCCGAGCGGCGATCGCCGTCGGCTTGGACCGGTGGGAAGCGCATCTCCGCGACGGCCTCGCCGGCATGAGAACTCACGGCAAGCTGCGCAAGGACGCCGACCCCGCCGCGCTCGCTACCGCCACAATGGCCAGCATCCAGGGCGGCCTCCTGCTCACTCAGATCCGCCGCGATCCCCACCAGCTCCGCATCGCGCTGAACGCAGCGCGAAACAACCTCCGCCTCGCGGCCGCTTGATCACACGCGCGAAGCACATTCGGCGCGGTCGAGAGTTTTGCGATCTCGGCGCGGGATGTCACTCCGAGTTGGCCAAAGCTGTTCCGCAGACTGTGTCAGGTATGCTGGCGCGCGTTGTTTGTCGGCCTAACGTCCCTGCGGTTCAGCGGCGCGATGCCTCCACGTGCCGAAGCCGGGACAGCAGAATCTTACGCTGAACGAGGCGCGGAAGCGCCGAGCCAGCGGACGGCACCGCGTCCGCTGCAAACGCGAGTTAGCCAGCGCCAAACTTGAGAGGAAACTCTTCCGGATGCTCGATCGAACGGACCGAGAGATCGATGTCTAGCTCGGGCCAATAAAGATGGTCCTCGCTTGGCCACTCGACATGATGGATCTTGCGTACAGGCGCTTCTTGGAACCACGGAAACTCGGCGAACGACACGAACAGCGGTCGTTTGCCCAGCAGTAGCCAGAAGCCCTCAGGCGATATCTTCGTGACTTCAGCTCGCGAAATGTTTGCGCCACGCCGCTTTGACTTCATCGCGCCTCCGTTCCAGGATTCTAGCAATAGTTGAGAGTTCACGGTCTGGAATGCCATGGTTTTCTGCAAGTTCGAGCTCCGGTTCGAGCCAGAACTTCGCATTTCCTTCAGACGAGGCGACGTGAACATGCATGCGCGGTTCCTCGCGGGAAAAGAAGAAGAACCGGTATGGACCTTCGCGAAAAATCGTCGGGCTCACGGAACCGATGCTACCTCGGTCAACCGTTTCAACCGCGAAACTCTACGCTGGGCAGACGCTGCGTCTGTCTAACGGTTCCGCGCCTCAGCGGCGTGGCCTGCGATGCGAAATGGTAACGCACTTGGTACGGAGAAACGCAGCGGGCCACGTCCGCTGCAGGCGCAAGTTAGACGGCTGGTCATCGCACGTGGATTAAGACGGACATCTCGTATTCAACGACCACAGGCTTGCCGCGCAGCGTGCCAGGCCGGAACTTCCACTTTCTTACCGCGTCGGCGTATGCCGGCCCGAGCTTTGGCGAGGTCCCATCTCGGACGATGCGAACGTCACGAACATTTCCTCGTTCATCGATTACGGCTTTCAAAATCAGGGGCCCTGCCGCGACCAGACGCTTCGGGAGCGGTGGTTCCACGCGGCTAATCGCGACCGGTGCTATCACCTCCGTACTCACCGGCAGCGGCGGTTGGTTGGAAACGACACCCGCCGTCAGATCAGTTGCCGTTATGGCGACTGGCCGTTTCGCTGCTCGCGTTTGCTGCGGCGCGTGGCGCGCGCATGACAGCACTAATGCGGCAACGATGACTGCAAGATAACGCATGGTCTTCCAGCCGCCTAACGTACCTGCCGCTCACCGGCGCGGCGCCTCCACGCGCCAGCATAACTGACGCTGGGAAGCTTGCAAAGCGCGAGGCGGCTCGGCCGCCGGGCCAACGCACGGCGCCGCGTCCGGTGCAGCGGCGAGTTAGGCGGCGAGCTAGCGCTGTCTGAAATTCACGGTTAAGTTGAAGATTACTGCCACAGGCTCGCCGTTCAGCCGACCCGGTTCGAACCGCCACTGGCGAAGCGCTTCGAGCGCGGCATAGGCAAGAGAAGGTGCAAGTCGAGAACTCACAACCCGAGGCCGATGAGGTGTGCCGTCGCGCGAGATCGTGACTTCGACAACGATCGGACCGCCGAGACCGCGACTGAGCGCCCCTGGCGGACATCTTGGTTCGACTCGCTTGACCACGCGTGGCGCTTCAACCTTTCCGGAGTCGTCCGGCGCGTCGTGCAATCGCTTAACATCAGCATACGTGGTCGACAAGCCTCGCGTGATCGCCATGAGAAGACTTCCTGCATCGCCGTAAACCGATAGATCGGACTGCTCAAACTGCGGAAACAAGCCAGTTGCGACACACCAGTACCAATCCGCGTCCTCGGTGTGGCCCAACCCGGCTTCTGCCAATGCGCAAAAGGCAACAGTCACCGCAAAGGTGTAGGTTGCGCCAGAACTAGCACCGATGTGCTCCATCATGTCGTTCGTCAAGGTGGCAACCGCTTTCTGTGCTTCGAGGTACTTCCGCTCATGGAGCAATTTGTCGATCGAGACGAGTTCCACTCGCCATCGCGCGCCGACCTC
>QHVY01000371.1 GCA_003223695.1 Acidobacteriota bacterium | reverse complement strand
ACGACCGACGCTGGGGCGACGTGGACCAGCATCACCGGCCAATTGCCACAAGTGCCAATCGAGACGATGGCCATTCATCCCAAGAATGCAAAATGGCTTTACGTGGGGACTGAGGTTGGCATTTTCACCAGCGAGGATGGCGGCGCAACATGGACGGTACCGCACGACGGGCCGGCGAACGTTTCTGTGAAGGAACTGTTCTGGCTCGGAACGACGCTCTATGCCGCAAGCTTTGGCCGCGGCCTTTACAAAATCGACATCGCGAACGCTCCTGGAAAAGCCGCCGAGACCTGCTACACGCTCACGCTCGAATCCGATAGCGATTCACGCGGCGGCATCATCACAAACGCGGCACCTAATTGCGACGGCGGCCGTGCGTATGTAGCGGGAACGATCGTTCATCTGAAACCACGTCCGCGAATGCCCTTCGCCCTCTCACATTGGAGCGGCGATGTCGATGCAAACAATACGGTCGTGATGAATGCCAACAAGGTCGTTACCGCGCACTTCACCACGAACGAAGCCTGTTATCCATTGACGATCGCGATTACTCCACCGTCTTCCGGCGAAGTGAAAACGATTCCTCCGCCAAACTGCGGTAACGGAGGTTACATCGCTGGGACGGAGGTCGTCTTCGAAGCGACTGCGATGACGCCCTTCGCGTTTGGCGGTTGGCTCGGTGACTACTTCGGCCCCGATCCCTTTGGTTCAGTGACGATGGACGCTCCGCAGCGGATCACTGCGGTCTTTGCGCGGCCGGCGACCAATGACGACATCACCGGGGCATTCGAGATTCGTGGATCAACCGCATTCATCGAAGACACTTCGAACGCGAGCAATTCGCCCGACGACCCTGAAATGTGCGAAGCAGGCAAAGGCGGTAAAACGGTCTGGTTCTCATTGCTGCCGGCGCAAGACGAGACCCTGCGCATCGATACGAACGGAAGCAACTACCACACAGTAATTCAGGTCTATACGGGCAGACCTGGCGCGCTGAATCCGCTTGCGTGCAGTGTCGTCGCACTTCCCGGAACAGCGATCAGTGAATTGAGCGATCAGTTCGATCTCGCGACCGATGAGCTCGCGGGCATTCAGATGCAAGTGAAGAAAGGGACGACGTATTACATTGAGGTTGGAGACGCCACGGAGCCGGAGCTCGAAGAAGGCGAATTCGATTTCACGGATGATTTCAAAGATCTTCCCGATGGTGGTTTGCTTCAAGTCACCGTCATTTTGAGCACTGGCGGACGGGGAAGAGTTGTGCGGCACTGACTCTAAAGCCCGACCGCACGACGAAGCGTCATGTCCAGTCGATCTTCGGTGCGCACGAGCGCGCGATCGATGTACGCTCGCAGAACCTCGGCCGTTTTTCCGGTGATGAGCAGGTCTTCGCGCGCCAGCTCAGCGCGTACCAGCAGCTCGCCCGCTGCGGATCGATATACCTCAATTGGTGCGGTCGCAACGGCTCTTAGAAATTTCTCTAGGTCATCAATGGTGTTGTGAGCCACCCCTGCGAGCCGGAGAATCTGGCATTCCGCGCGCAGAAAATCGCGCGCGATGTCCGCGGCTCCGGACGTGTCATCGACCGTCCAGGTGACGTGATTCGCCAGGAGAGAGTTTCTGTAGATCACGACGCCTCCTCATTCATTCAACGAGCCATGTTTGCGGCGTATGCCGTCATCACGTGACGCCGATCACGCAAGTGCTACGATTCTTTTCCCGTGCTCAACCAGCAGATTGGGCAGTACCGCATTACCGGCAGGCTTGGTCAGGGCGGTATGGGCGAGATTTTTTCGGCGCGCGACGAAAAGCTCGATCGCACCGTTGCTGTCAAGTTCATCGCCAACTCCCGTCTCGATAGCGATGCCTCGCGGCGACTGTTTCTACGCGAGGCGCGCGCGGCGGCGGCGCTCGATCATCCGTTCATCTGTTCGGTGCACGATGTCCTGGAACACGGCGGGCAGCCGGTGATCATCATGGAGCGCGTCGAGGGGGAGACGCTGTCGGAGCGCATCAGCCGCGGTCCGCTCGCCGCCGACGAAATCGTGCGCATCACGCTCGAAGTTGCGGAGGCGCTTGCGGCTGCACACGCGCGGGGAATCATTCATCGCGACATCAAGAGCGCAAATATCATGATCACCCCGAGCGGCCACGTGAAGGTGATGGACTTCGGGCTCGCGCTGTTGATTACGTCGTCTCCGATCGATCAGACGGCACACCGGTCCGAAGAGATTTCCTCGACCATTGTCGGCACGCTCCCCTACATCGCGCCGGAGATTCTTCGCGGCGAAAAAGCGTCGGCTGCATCCGATATCTACTCGTTGGGCGTGGTGACGTACGAAATCGCCACAGGACGCCGGCCGTTCACCGGCAAAACCGATGCGCTGCTGATGTCAGAGGTTCTCAATCGGCAACCGTTGCCTCCGCGTCAACTGAACGCCACGCTTCCTCGATCGCTCGAGGAGCTGATCCTTCGGACGCTGTCAAAAGAACCGGCTCAGCGTCCGGTCATCGGCGACTTGCAATCGCAATTGCGCGATCTCGCTGGCGGAAAGTCACAAAAGACTGACCCACGACGTCGAGAACGCGCACCTCGGCGTCGCACTGGCGGATGCAGTCACCAGCGAGCTCGCGCTGGTGCAATCGCTGCTCGTCCGGCCGACCGCGGCGATTCTGCGTTATCAGACCCTCTCCGATCCGATCACCGCCGCTCGAGAGCTCGGCGTTGATGCGGTGGTCGCTGGAACCGTGCAGCGTGCCGGATCGCGGTTGCGTGTCACGGTGCAACTTGTCAGCACAGCCGAAGAGCGCCCGCTGTGGTCGACAAAAATCGACGCCACCCTCGACGACGTCTTCGCCATGCAGGATGAAGTGTCGCGAAAGATTGTCGAGGCGCTCGAGCTGGAGTTGACGCCGCATGACGAACGCCGCCTGGCGAAACGAGTTCAGGCCACGGGCGACGTTCTCGATCTGATCATCAAGGGTCGCGTTGCGCTGCTCACCGAAGCGGTCCCGAAAGTCAACGAAGCGATCGACCATTTCGAGCGCGCACACGAGCTCGAGCCGCGGAATCCGCTGCCGTTGCTTGGCCTCTCCGATGCGTACCTCCGCCTGGCATATACGTGGGATCCGGAAGGCGGGTGGTGGGAACGAGCGAAGGAGATGTGTGATCGCGCGCTGGCCCTCGATCCCGATATCCCGGAGGGCCGCTACATGCGGGGACGCCTGGCCTGGACGCCTCAGGGCGGTTTTCAGCATGAGTATGCGATCCGCGAAATCGTCTCAGCGCTGAG
>QHVY01000428.1:2714-3138 GCA_003223695.1 Acidobacteriota bacterium | reverse complement strand
GTGGCTGCCCTGACGCAGTTTTCGCGCGTTCAGCAACATGACGCGCCGGCCAATGGTCGGGAAATCGTGTTCGAGCTGGAAGTCATTGAAGACGGAGCTCGTCGGAACAATGTCCTCGAGCAGCGTGCGCAGAGCCGGAATGTCCCACTGTCCATTCCCGAGCTTGTAGATCAGTCGGTTCTCGGTCTCTTCGGAGGACACGTGGAAGGTTTGATAGAAAGCGCGGTTCGCGGAATGCACGCGCAGGCTACTGTCCAGAATCAGGAGTGGCTCGCGTACGGTATCGACGACATCCTGCGCATACGCTTCGATCTGATCGAGCAGTTGCTGCGCGCGTCGCCGCTCCGTGACGTCTTCCATCGCCAGCAGGACGAGATCGGCATGCAGCCGCCGCGCGTTCAGCAGCATGATGCCACGACCGATA
>QHVY01000428.1:0-2602 GCA_003223695.1 Acidobacteriota bacterium | reverse complement strand
CGCCGTGTTCGCCGAGCGCACGCGCAAAGACGCGTCGAGAACGAGCAGCGGTTCGCGTACGGTGTCAAACACGTCCTGGGCAAAATTCTGAAGGTCCGGGACGAGCGGCCGGCCGTTCGCGGGCCGATGCTTCACGTCGCTGAGAATTGGTTGAGTCTCTTGGGATTGAAAGCCGAGGGTTTCGGCCATGGATCGCCTCCTGATTCGTCAACAGGACGCGATCGCAAAGCGCGGCCCGTTGAGAGTTAAGGATAGGACTTGAAGAAACTCGCGTCTGTGCAATCGAGGACACTTGCCGCGAAACTTGACGTCAGCGCCTGCGCAATCATCGTGGCGAGCGCTGCTTCATGAGCTGGAGTCGCACAGACTCTGCAGCGTCCGGTAATCGAAGAGCACGGTACGCCCTCCGCCGCCTGAAATCGTACTTACGAGGTCGTCGGTCAGAATCGACGCACGCCTCTTGCTGCATTCGCTTCGCTGGCGTTCAGGATCTGGCCGTCGATGTCCTTGCCATTGAGGCCGGCGATCGTCGCGAGTGCCTCATCGCGATTGGCGAAATCGAGAAAACCGTAACCCTTGGTTCTGCCGCTCTCGACGTCTCGCGGAACGCTGACCGAATCAGCGTTCCCGAATGGCAGAGCGAGCGCGTGAAACTGCTCGTCGCTGATGTGGCGGGAGATATTTCCTACATAGACTTTCATCAAGAGAGGCCTTTCCTTTTCTTTTTTCGTGGTTGTTATCAGGCGACGGTCTTCGCTCGCCGAAAGTGCAATGGGTCGCGGAGACTCTGCAGAGTCCGATAATAGAAAAGTGCCGTCGGCCTTCCGCCGCTTGAAAAGCGGATGCGCCGAAGAAAATCGATCTCCTCGGGAGTGGCGCCCGAGCTGAGGGTCGCATCGCGAAGAAACTTGCGCAATCCCGGCTCTTCGGTGTCGGACCCCTTCGATAGTTCTTCGCGAAATCCGAATCTGCGGACGCTGCCGCTGCCCAGTTCCACCTGCAGCGTGAAATCATCGAGATCGAAATCCCACCAGTCGATGAGCGGATCGATGAAGAGAGAGAAGTCGCCGAGCGAGGCACGGGGATCGCTGTCCAGGAGATCGATCCGCCGGACACGCATTTCGCGATAGGAGTCGCGGCCCCGTCGAGCGATCGTGCGCAGCCACGCTTCGTCGCGGGCGTGCGCGCGGACTTCGTCGCGAACGACGGCAATGAGTGTTCGGGTGACCATTTGTTCGAGCTCGCCGAACGGCTGCTTCTCGAAGCTCGCTCGCATCTGACGAACTCGTGCCGGCCGGCATTTTCGCAGGATGAGATCGCGCATCGGCCCGAAGCGGGCGGGGGGCGCCTCCTGCCATTTTTCGTCGAGCGCCTCGTGATGTTCGAGGGCCGCCAGACGCGCCAGCTCCAGGCGTGGCAAACCGAGGACTCGGCTCATTTTCTCGTACAGATCCGTGCGATTGGGGAGGGGAGGAAGCTTCTTCCGCCCCAGCAATTGGGAGATGTAGGACTCCGTCACCTCCGCGGCATTGGCCAGCTCACGCTGACCCAGGCCCAACTCCTCGAGACGCTGACGAACGACGAAGACGAAGTCCATGACTTAACCAAAATGGATTATACGCATCTTAATGTGTAATCAGCTTGACTATTTTGGTAAAGCACCATACGATGCGCCTGTCGTCAAGAGCCGATTGATTGCAAGTCACGATTCTGAGACCAAGGCGGTATCGGACTTCTCTGTTTCTCTTGGATCCCGGAAAAGGAGCCTCAAAATGTTTGCTCGTAATGTGACTCTGCACGTGAAGCCCAATCAGTCCAAGGAAGTGGCCTCAAAGATCGACAAAGAGATTCTTCCGATCCTCCGCAAAGCGAACGGCTTTCGCGACCTGATCACCATGTCCCGCGAGAACGACGAAACCGTCGGCATCTCGCTGTGGAACACCAAAGAGCAGGCGGACGCCTACTCGAAAGACACGTTCGCTCAGGTGACCAGGATTCTCGAGCCGCTGATTACCGGCGCCCCGGAAGTTCGTACCTACGAGGTTTCCGGTTCGACCAGCCACAAATTCGTCGCAGCGTAATTGTTTCGGCGACAGAGGAAAGGGCGGCGTGAGCCGCTCTTTTTTTATTCACGTCAACGGACGTTCCATGTCCATCCTTGCCATCATCTTTGTCGTTCTGGGAGCGCTCGCCGTTCTGGTACTGGGCTGGGTTTTTCGCATTGCGCACGTCAGAGAAGACCTCGCCCGGTTGATCCGCCGGAGAAAAATGTCGGCCAGGATCTCATCGATGGCCGAGTTGATCGACGGCGGCAACCTGGCTGCGGCGAGATCGAGGACGAACTCGACACTCTGGCCGTGAGCGCGGAGAATGCGGCTTAAGTTTTCGCGCGCCGAGCTTGATCACACCATGCGCGGTCGAAGAAACCGTCCGTAGCTGTTCGAACGGGATCGTTGATCACTCCCGATCTCCCTCGCCAACGCCGGCAAGCTCAGTCCAACCCTTGACATTCTGATGTTATGGTGTTATAGTTAACTATAACACCATATGGCATCGGAGGCAACATGGAATCCGTAAGTTGTGTTGACCGGCAAACCAGTGA
>QHVY01000427.1 GCA_003223695.1 Acidobacteriota bacterium | reverse complement strand
AGTTGAACCTCTGCGTCGGATCCGGATCTCCATCGGCGCGACTTCCGTAGCCGAGGAACAACACCGTTCCCGGCGTCGGCTGATAGGAGAAGAGATAATCGCCGTGTAGTGAGCGCGAGCGCACCGCATTCGCCGGCTGGCCGTCGATGATGAGCGGATAATTCGTCCGCGTCTCGTCCCGGAGATCGTCGTGCTCGCTGAGATCGTACTCGCCGACGAGACGCATGAAGATGGCGCGCGTGATCTGGTACTCGAATTTCACCCGTGGAATCATGTTACGGCCGACGAGGCTGCCGTCGCTGCGCCGCCAGTAATCCTGATAGTCGAACGTCCCGTCGACCCGCGCCCGATCGCTCGGCCGAAAGCTCATCGCCAGCTGAATCAAGTCGATGTCCGCCTGCGCCCACTCGAAGAAGTTCTCGTCCTGTCCGCCTACATAAAGCAGGCTGCCGTTGAACTTCTTCCACTGCGGCGTCGACAGCGTGAACACGTAGTCGTGATTGGTGATGCGCGGCCTGCCGGTGAAGGGGATCGTCGTGCCCGTCGGCGTCAGAATCTGATAGTTCGCGTACAGCGTCTGATCGAAACCGAACGTCTCCAGATAAAAGCCGGCGCCGACATTCCAGCCACCGCGCAGACCAGCGTTGGCGCTCCAGTGGACCTTCTTGTCCTGCGCGTCGCCGTGACGCATGAAATGCGAGTACTGCCACTGATCGTCGAGCACGAAATCACCCGTCAGTGTCTCGAGTAGCGCGCCGCGCTCGCCAAACCAGGTCGCGCGATGATCGACGTCCGCGCGGACGACTCCCGGACGCGAGATGAATCCGCTCCTGGCGCGAAAGTCATCGCCGATGCCGTTGAACAGGTAGCGCAGCCCGAATTGTTTGCCGTTGCGCGCAAAGATTCCTTCCCACAGCGGCGCGTTGAGCGTCACGCCCGAGGATCGGTCGAAGCTTTTCGCGCCCTGGAACGAAGCGCTGTAGACATCGCCGAACACGATGCGGCCATCGACATCGGCGACGCGATTGTAATCGTTGCCGAGCACGCGGTCGGTGTAAGCCATGCCGATTCGCGACTGTCCGCCAAGGTCGCGCTGGGCACGTACGATGTTGTAGAACGCGCGATCGAGACCGGAGGGCGACAAGCTGCGGTCGTCCGCTGCCGACAACAGGCCTAGACTCGTCCCTGCAACCTTACCAGTCAGTTTGAGCGCCGCGTCCGGCTGGACGATGCGACGGGTGTAGATAAGAGTGTGCGGCGTGTTGAACGCGTCGAGCCCTTCGAGGAAGAACGGGCGCTTCTCCGGAAAGAAAAGCGCCTGGCGCGGATCGATGACGAATTGCCCGGCGTCGGACTCGACCTCCGCGAAATCGGGCTTCACCGCGGCGTTGAGGGTGAGGGTGTTGGTGATACCCCACTGCACCCTACCACCAACTTGAGGTGATCCTCGATCATAATTCCAACCGTTCGCAGCTCGTGCGCCGGTGACTTTCTGCGTCACCGATGGATTCACGTCGAGCACCAATCCGCGTGACAGACCGGTCAGTCCTTCGAGCGTTCCCGATTGAGAGAGGAACGACGTGTTGGCGCGCTTGGCCGGCACCCACGAATCCTCGTGTCCGGAGTGCTGCACCTCGCGCACCACATTCAAGTCCCAGCTCTGCACGTCTCCCGACTGATACTTGAGACTCTTGAGCGGAATCTTGACCTCGACTTCGTAGCCGTATTCCGTCAGCCGCCCCTTGGACGTGAAGACGAAATCCTGACTGAGATCGGGCGCGACCCGTCCCGAAAGTGTCGGCGTCCACGCGCCGGTGAGCACCTGGCCCTGCTCGACGATCGTTCCATCCATCTGCACGCCGAGCGGGTTGACGGCGAACACGTAGGCCTGGCGATGATCGTGGAACGTGCCGAGCAGGATCTGGACGTTGTCGTCGGCGGTGATCTTGTCGCGATCGGCGA
>QHVY01000169.1:9551-10020 GCA_003223695.1 Acidobacteriota bacterium | reverse complement strand
TTACCAGATCGCCACGCTGACGGATCGCACCGAACGTGAGGTCCGCGAGGAGCGCCATCGCCTCGGCATCCGCCCGGTCTACAAACGCGTCGATACGTGTGCCGCCGAATTCGAGGCGAGCACACCATATCTCTACTCGACATACGAACGCGAAAACGAAGCGGCCCCCACCTCCCGCCGCAAAGTCATGATCCTCGGTTCCGGTCCCAATCGCATCGGACAAGGCATCGAGTTCGATAGCTGCTGCGTGCACGCGTCATTCGCGCTGCGGGAGATCGGCTTCGAAACGATCATGGTGAACTGCAATCCGGAGACGGTGTCGACCGACTACGACACGTCGGATCGACTGTATTTCGAGCCGCTGACGCTCGAGGATGTTCTGGAGATCATCGACACCGAAAAACCGGATGGTGTCATCGTCCAGTTTGGCGGACAGACTCCGCTGAAACTGGCGAAGGCGCTTGCCGAG
>QHVY01000169.1:0-9539 GCA_003223695.1 Acidobacteriota bacterium | reverse complement strand
GACGTCGCCGAGGATCGGGAGCGCTTCGCGGCACTGGCGCGCAAGCACAACATCCTCGTGCCGGAGCATGGAACGGCAATGACCGAGCCCCAAGCGGCCGAAGTGGCGCAGCGAATCGGCTTTCCGGTCGTTGTCAGGCCGTCGTACGTGTTAGGCGGCCGCGCGATGGCCATTGTGTATGACGAATCGACGCTGCGCGAATACATCGGCTACGCCATGGAAGCCGCGCCCGGACATCCCATTCTCATCGACCGCTTCCTCGAAGACGCGATCGAGCTGGATGTGGATGCAGTGTGTGACGGTCACGATGTGGTCATCGCCGGCGTGATGGAGCACATCGAGGAGGCTGGCATTCACTCGGGTGATTCCACGGCGGTGATCCCGCCGTACATCATCGGCCACCGCGAGCAGGACCGCATTCGTCGCCGCACGGTGGAGCTGGCGAAGGCGCTCGAAGTCGTAGGACTGATGAATGTCCAATACGCGATCGTCCACGGCGACCTGTATGTGCTCGAGGTGAATCCGCGCGCGTCGCGAACGGTGCCCTACGTTTCGAAAGCGACGGGAATCCCATTCGCGAAGATCGCGGCCAAGGTAATGGCCGGAATGACGCTGCGCGAGCTCGGCCTAACGCATGAGCCGTATGTGCAGGAGTACTTCGTCAAAGCGCCGGTCTTTCCGTTCAATCGCTTTCCGCGCGAAGACAGCGTCCTCGGACCGGAGATGAAATCGACAGGCGAGGTGATGGGTAGCTCACGCAGCTTCGGTGAAGCGTACGCAAAAGCGCTCCTCGGCGCAGGAACGAATCTGCCGCTGCGCGGGACGGCGTTCATTTCGGTCAACGACAATGACAAACGGCCAGTGGTGGTCACCCTGGCAAAAGATTTGACGACGCTCGGATTCAAAATTGCCGCGACGTCGGGAACGCGCGAGTTTCTCGAGAAGAACGGCGTTCGGGCGCAGCTCGTGTGGAAAGTGCACGAGAACGAGCGGCCGAACGTCGTCGATCGAATGATCAACGGCGAGATCACGCTGGTGATCAACACACCCCTCGGCCGCAAGTCGTATTACGACGATACGTACATTCGGCGCACCGCGCTGCAGCACGGGATCGCGTGCATCACCACGCTCACGGCCGCCACTGCGTGCGTCGAAGGAATCCGCTCGCTTCGCGAAGGCCTGCACACGATCGAAGCGCTGCAGGAGCAGCACGCGGTGGGTGAGCGGCGGACCGCATAACCGCACGTTAGGCAAGGCCTTTCTCTCGGCTATACTCACGATGGATGCAGTTCGAGTGGGACCCGGCGAAGGATCGTCGGAACCAAGCCCAGCACGGCGTCTCATTCGCAGAAGCACAAACGGTCTTTGGCGATCCTCTCCAGTGGACGGTCAAAGATCCTGATCATTCAATCGGCGAGTTCCGGTTTCTGACAACCGGTCTCTCGAGTCAACAGCGAGTCATCATCGTGGCGCATACCGAGCGAGGCGACCGCATTCGCATCATCAGCGCACGAGAAGTGACCGCAGCAGAACGTCACGTCTATGAAGAAAGCGAGTAAACCGGCCAACGATGAAATGCGAGAGGAGTACGATCTCCGCGGAGGCGTGCGCGGAAAGTACTACGAGCGATACAAGCAGGGAACGAACGTGGTTCTCCTGGAACCTGACATATACGAAATTTTCAAAGATTCCTCCGCCGTCAATCAAGCTCTTCGTCAGTACCTTTCCGAGCATGGCGGCAAACCACCGCGCAAGAAACGGGCTGGCTAACATGGGGAACCCGGGCGTGATTATGGCAGTCGTTCTGCTCACCGATAATCATCGGCACTCAATCGGTCAACAAGCGGTGACCGCCGCGGTGCTCGCCGTGGTCCTGCTGATCACACCCGATGCTTTGTTGGCGTCGCGGCGTCTCACAGCACTTGCGACCGAGCAGATTGCAACCGGTGTCGCAAGCCTTTGCAAAAAATCACCACAGAGAGGACGAGAGGACGGAGATGTTGTCCTCTTCGTCCCCTCTGTTGTGATAAGCGAAACGCGGCCTAAGCGCGCGCCAGCAGCTCGTCAGTGGTGATCACCTTCGCGTATTCGCCGTCAAGATTTGCCAGAGACATCGCATGAACCTCGTCCGCCGTTCGCCATCTGCCGGTGAAGTCGCGCCGGCCGAACGTCGCGGTGGCATCGGCGACGACAATCGTTGAGAAGCCAAGATTGCCTGCCATTCGTGCCGTGGCCTCCACTGAATTGTTTGTGATCACGCCCGTGATCACCACGTCCGCGATTTTCCGGGCGCGAAGCTCGGCTTCGAGACTGGTGCCGATGAACGCGCTGTTCGTTTGCTTTTCTATGATTCGCTCGCCTGCGCGCGGCAGCACTTCGTCTTTGAACTCCGCGCCCGACTGACCCGGCCGGTAAGTCGAATTCGACTCGCGGGAGACGTGCCGGATGTGGAAGATCGGCCACGATCGTTCGCGCCAGAGTGCGAGAAGTTTCGCGATGTTTGATTCGGCGTTTGGATTGTTGCGATCGTCGCCCCAGCTCGGATCATCGATCGCTTTTTGGACGTCGATGATGAGCAGCGCTGGATTTGGATTCAACCGCGTTTCTTCTTCTTCGCTTTCGGCGGCAGGCTGGACGCGTTTGTGATCGCGCGGCCAAGCCACTTTTTCAATTCTGCCGGTTTTTTCTTGAAATCCTGCGGCGCCACGACGAATGCGGCCATCGTGCGTCCCATCACGACGAACGGTTTGCCGCCGGCCTTCATCAGCGAATCTCGGTCTTTGTCGTTCAATTTGAGAACGAGATCATCTTGATGAAGACCTGCGGCCATGTTGCCATTCACGAACGCCGCTGGATAACCGAACATTTTTCGGCGCTCCACTCCATTCGGCAGCGCGGCATCGAACGCGTCGATCCACTCCTTAGGCGCCGGTTTCCACTTCGGCATCGCCGGCTTTTTACTTCGCGCGCTCAATCGCTCCCTCGAGGTAGACCGGCTCCAGACCTGTCGCCCAATACTCGACAGCCTCTTTTGTCGGCTGCGATGTCTCCTCGCCAGTTTTCAGCGGCTTTCCGCGTTTGGGACGAAACTCGAGCCAGCCAATCCACACGTTTCCGCGTTTCTCGGCAAAGGCGCGCACGCGAAACTCACCGACGGGATCTGTGAATTCGTGAACGACTTCCGCCATGGTTACACCGTCACGGTAATCCACGGCATGGCGGCAGCCATTTCCGTCTTGAAAGGGCTGATCGCGCGAATCGAATAGCGGACCCGTTTGCCCGCTGCATTTTTGTGAACAGGTCCGGACAACTGGCGGTGGGGCCGCGCAGTTCCCGGACGTCGAGAGCGGAACGTCGACTGTGTAAACGGCGACGGCTTCTCGAATTCGATGACCAGTTCGTCGACGACGACATCGGCGCCGCCGACGTAGCGAAAGTCCCACTCGATTCCTTCGCCGACGGCCAGCGTCACTTCCTCCGGATTCGCGGCGAGAAACACCCGGCCCCCGCCCGCTTCGACGTCCACGCGCACGGGCACGGTGCGCACCGCGAATTCGGTGAGCTCGTGCGTCGCGACAAGTCGATCGGAGGACGCCGGTGGCGCGGCCACGAGCGAAGGCGCTTCGGCGCGAGGGGGAGCGGGGATGAATGATGACGACCGCGGCTTCTCCCCTTGCACGAACCACGTCGCCGATGGAGGGCCGCTCGACTGCACTCGAGGGCGCGATCGTCGCGAGCGTTTCTTCTCTACCGGGCGTGGAGTGGGGCGGGCGGGCGGTGGGGGGGCGGGCTTGGCGTGTTTTTGTACCGGAGCTGGCGCCTTTCGCGCGTTAAGCGTTTCGCGTGCTGCCGGTTTTGGCGGCTTCGCCGCCGCTCGTTTCGGTGCCGGGGCCGCTTTTTTGGCCACTCGTTTCGCGGCCCCTTTGGGCCGCGACGGCCGCGCTACGACCTTTTTAATGAGGCGCTTACGAGCTTTTCCGGCGGTTTTTTTCCCCTGCGCCTTTGCCATCGTCAAAAAAGAATGGCGCAGTATAGCGGTCAGCCGATTTCCTGTCGAAGGATTTCACGCAATCTCTCGGCGATGCTGATGATCTGCTGCTCGCTCGGCCCCTCGACCATGATTCGAACCTTGTTTTCGGTTCCCGAATAGCGCACCAGCACTCGTCCCGAGCCGCCGAGGTCGTGGAGGGCGGCGGTGACGGCGGCCTGGTATTTCGGCAGCGACTCGAGCGCCGGTTTGGATCCAACTTGTTGATTTAGCAGTATTTGTGGCATTGGATCGAAGGTGTGCAGCTTCGAGAACGGCTTTCTCGCTTCGGCGAGCAGCTCACCGAAAACCAGCGCGGTGTGAATACCGTCGCCGGTCGTGTGGACCGTGAGATCGATGATGTGGCCCGATTGCTCGCCGCCGAGGATTGCGCCGCGCTCGAGCATCATTTCCAGGACGTACTTGTCGCCGACCTGCGCACGAGCGAGCTCAATGCCGTCCGCCTGCAGTTGCCGCTCGAAACCGAAATTCGACATCACGGTCGTGACGACGCGAGCTCCCGAGAGTTTCCGTTGTCGCTTCAGCCGGTGAGCCCAGAGGTAGATGATTTCGTCGCCGTCGCGAATGCGGCCGGCGTCGTCGGCGAAAATTGCCCGATCCGCATCGCCATCGAATGCCACGCCGAAGTGTGCTTTCTGTTCGACGACGACCCTCGCGAGGCCTGCCGGGTGCATCGCTCCAGAGTTTTCGTTGATGTTGCGGCCGTTCGGTTGATCGTTGATGACTCGCACGTCCGCGCCGACGCGTCGAAAAACTTCAGGCGCGATGCGGAATGCTGCGCCGTTGCCGGCATCGAGCACCACGCGCATGCCGCGCAGCGCGTCAGGGGCAACGCTAATGACGAGGAACTGCTGATACTTCTCGATCAGGTCTCGGTCATCGCGAAGGTCGATCTTGGGAATGGAAACATGGTCGCGGCGGATCGCGCGCATCTCGTCTTCGATTCGCTCTTCATCGGCGTCAGGAATTTTCATTCCGTCGTGCCCGAAGATCTTCACGCCGTTGTCGTCGTACCGGTTGTGCGATGCAGAAATCGAAATGGCTGCTTCGGCGTCGGATGTGCGGCACAAATACGCGACGCCGGGAGTGGGGATGATGCCGATGTAGGTCGCCCGACCGCCGCCGGCAACGATGCCGGCCGACAAGGCGCGCGCGATGTCCGCACCGGATTCGCGCGTGTCCATGCCCATGATCACGTGCTTTTCCTTCAGCCGATGCGCCAGCGCTTCGCCGAGGGCGAACATCGTCGCCGAGTCGAGCGGATACTGCGCCGCTTTGCCGCGAATTCCATCCGTGCCGAAGAGGATTCTCATTCCGATTTTTTCTTCACCTCCGTTGCTGGCGGAGTTGGCCCGATCTCTTCCGTCACCGGAACTGTGATTTGCGTCATCAACGGTTCGATGACTCGGATCAGCGACGAGTCGGACACGACGGCGACATTCTGCACGAACGTCTCGGTGCGGCCGGTCATGATCACGCGTTCGGTCGCTACCTCGCTGAGATTTCGAATTTGTGAGGCCGGCCCCGAGACGAGAGCGTGATCGGGCGAGAGTGTCGCGTCGCCGACGACATAACCGCCTGACGGCTGTCCGACAAGGAACGGGCGAATCGGCACGGATTTCTGCCGCAACTGTTCGACGCGAAATCGCACACTGCTCGGATCGATCGAGACGACCTCGACCTGCGGCGGCACATTGATCGCCTGGGGCCGGATCGTGAAGGTGATATCGCCCGGCACTGCGGTGCGCAGATCGAGGGGCACTTCGAGATTCGAGGACGACAACGATCGCAGATCGGAGGCGCGGCCGCGCAGACGCACGCTGACCGTGTCCTGCACCGCTGTGGTGATCACGAGATCGCGAGGCATGTTGACGAGCGACAGCGGAACGGCGTACGCGCGCTCGGAAACGCTTCCGCGCCGCGGTGCGGAGACAAACCACCAAACCGTGAGCGCGAGAAAGACCGACAAAATCCTCAGCCCCCAATCGGATTTCACGCTGCCGCTCCTCGAAGGTGCTCGCTCATCAATTGCAGGAGTTGATCGCGATCGAGATTTTCATGCAACGTTCCCTCGGTCGCCGCGGCAATAGAGCCGTTCTCTTCAGAGATGACGATGATTAATGCGTCGCTCTCTTCGCTGAGACCGAGTGCAGCGCGGTGACGGGTGCCGTGAGCGAGCTTCGGATCGGCGGAAGCGGTCAGCGGCAGAAGCACTCCGGCCGCGAGCACTCGATTGCCGCGGATGATCGCCGCGCCGTCGTGGAGCGGACCGCCAGGCGTGAAGATGCTGACCAGCAGCTCGACGCTCACGATGGCATCGAGCGCTTTGGCGGTCTCGCCGTACATGCGTAGGCTCTGGGTGCGCTCCATTGCGATGAGCGCGCCGATTCGCTTGGCCGAGAGCACCTCGGTGGCATGAACGATCGGCTCGAACGCCGCGCTGTGTGTATGGCGATTGAAGAATGCCAGGAGCGGATTCGTTCCCATGCGCGCGAGGGCGCGTCGGATCTCGACTTGAAATAGCACGATAATTACAAATGGTAAATAGAACAATATTTCGCGCGAAATTGCCTCGAGTGCAGGCAGATCGAATGCCCGAGCAACAAAAAAAGTGCTGGCCAGAAGCACGAGGCCGATCGAGATCTGCATCGCCCGTGTGCCGCGAATCAGCGCCAGGATGTTGTAAATGATGAAAGCGACGACGAGGACATCGACCGCGTCGCGCCAGGTAAAGTGGAGCGCGGCGATGCGCTCGTACCAACTCAAAGCGCGCGCTCCGCGATGGCGTTGAGCACCTTCAGGAAGTCGATTGTTTCGCGGACATCGTGCACCCGCACCAGCGCTGCTCCCGCGCGATGCGCCGCGACCACCGCTGCAAGCGAGCCGGCCATGCGATCGGGTCCCGCCGCCCGCCCCGTCAGATTGCCGATGAATGCTTTACGCGATGCGCCGATGATGAGCGGCGCGATCGAGGTCAGCTCCGCCGCGCGCGCGAGGATCTCGAGGTTGTGCTCCGCGTTTTTGGCGAAGCCGATGCCGGGATCGACGAGAATCTGCGACGCATCGATGCCCGCCTTGATCGCCTCGTCGCGAAATGTCGTCAACTCACGCCTCACCTCGCTCACGACGTCATCATATTGAATGTGCTCCTGCATGGTGGCGGGATCGCCGCGCATGTGCATCAGGACCACCGGCACGCCGGCGCGGGCAGCGATCGCCGGCATTCCAGCCGAGTAGCGCAGCGCGCTGACGTCATTGATCATGTCCGCACCTGCGGCGATGGCCTCCTGCGCCACTGCGCCCTTGCGCGTGTCGATTGAGATCGGGATCTCGCTACGCTGCCGGATCTGCTCGATCACCGGCAGCACGCGCTCGATTTCCACCTGTGCGGCAATCGGCTCCGCGCCGGGTCGCGTCGACTCGCCACCGATGTCGATCACTGCCGCGCCGTCTGCCTCCATCTGCAGCGCAGCGTGAACCGCCTTTGCATGATCGAAGTGCACGCCGCCGTCGGAGAACGAATCGGGAGTTACGTTGAGGATGCCCATCACGGCGGGCGGCTTGTCGATCGTGAGGATGCGGCCGCGCGGCAGGCGAAACGAAATCACTCGTCGCGTTCTCGACCGATGCGCGCGCCAAGACGGTTGAGGCGCTCTTCAATGCGTTCGTAACCGCGATCGATCTGGTGAATGTTGTGAATCACGCTCTCGCCTTTCGCGCAGAGCGCAGCGAGCAGCAGCGCCATGCCGGCGCGAATGTCGGGACTGGAGATCTCCGCAGCCGTGAGCCGGTTTCCGCCGACGATGATGGCGCGGTGCGGATCGCAGAGGACGATGCGCGCGCCCATCGAGATCAGCTTGTCAGTGAAGAAAAGACGCGACTCGAACATCTTCTCGAAGATCATCACCGTCCCTTCCGCCTGCGTGCCGACGACGACCATGATCGACAGAAGATCGGCAGGGAAGAGCGGCCACGGGCCGTCGTCGATCTTCGGCACGGCGGCGCCGATGTCGTAGCGCACGCGTAGCTCCTGATCTTTCGGCACACGCACGTTTTTTCCTTCGATGCGAACTTCGACTCCGAGCTTCTCGAGCATTAATCGGATCGCATAGAGGTGTTCAGGCACCGCGTCTTCGATCAGCAGCTCGCTGCGTGTGACCGCGGCGAGTCCGATGTATGAGCCGACTTCGATGTGATCACTGGGAATCGTGAATTCGCCGCCGCGCAGGGACTCCACTCCGCGAATGAACAGCGAATTCGTGGCGATCCCTTCGATGCGAGCACCGAGGGAGTTGAGAAAACGGCAGAGGTCCTGGACGTGTGGTTCTGCCGCCGCGTTGTAGATCAGCGTGTCTCCCTCGGCCAGCGCCGCGGCCATGATGGCGTTCTCCGTCGCGGTCACCGACGCCTCATCGAGGAACATTTTTTTGCCTTTGAGCGCGCGCGCGCTCATGCGGTACTCGTACGCGGAGACCTCGATTTGCGCGCCGAGCGTTTCCAGCGCGAGCAGATGGGTGTCCACGCGGCGGCGGCCGATGATGTCGCCGCCGGGCTTCGTGATGTTTGCCGATCCGCAGCGCGTGAGCAGCGGTCCGGCCAGGAGAATCGAGGCGCGGATTCTCTTCGAGAGTTGTGCGTCAGGAGTCGGAGACACCTCGCCCTTCGCCTGGAGACAAACGACATTTTTTTCGCGACGTTCGACGCACACTCCGACCTTCTCGATGATCTCGAGCATCACGCGGACATCTTGAATATCCGGCAGGTTGTAGAGCGTGACCGGCTCATCGGTCAGCAGACAGGCAGCGAGGATCGGCAGCGCGGCATTCTTGTTGCCGCCAGCGCGGATGGTGCCCTCGAGGCGTCGTCCCCCTTCGACGATGAAGCGCTCCATGGGCATGGCCCCGCGATTCTATCTGCTATCCTCGTTACATGATCGTCGCTCCGCTCGGATCGGGCAGCGCGGGCAATGCGTACTACTTCGAGAGCGACGGCACAAGCATCCTCGTTGACGCCGGCTTTGGCCCGCGGGAGACGGCGAAGAGGCTCGAACAGATCGGCCGCGAACTGGCGCATCTGCGGGCGATCGTGGTTACACACGAGCATTACGACCACATTCGAGGGGCCGAGAGCATCGCGCGCAAGCTGTCGATTCCGATCTACCTCACCCGCGGAACGCTCGATGCGAGCGCGATCGACCGGCTGGAAACGCCGATCGTCGTTTTCCAGAACAACAGCACTTTTGCTATCGGCGAGTTGAACGTGCACGCCTGCCGGACGCTTCACGATGCCGAAGATCCCTCATGTTTCGTGATCGAAGCGCGCGACGGCACACGCGTCGGCATCGCCAGCGACCTCGGCTACGTCGACGACCAGGTGCTAGGCCATCTCAGCGGATGCGACGGACTCTTTTTCGAATCGAATCACGACCTGGATATGCTGCGGATGGGAACCTATCCGTGGTCGCTGAAGCGGCGGATCATGTCCCGCTTCG
>QHVY01000426.1:2242-4154 GCA_003223695.1 Acidobacteriota bacterium | reverse complement strand
GACGCGCGCCAAACTACACGGAGCTCGGGATTTTTTCGGTGATGTGGTCGGAGCACTGCTCGTACAAATCGAGCCGCGTGCATCTTAAGAAGTTCCCGACGACTGGGCCGCGTGTCATTCAAGGTCCCGGCGAGAACGCCGGCGTGATCGACATCGGCGACGGGTGGGTGGCGGCGTTCAAGATGGAGTCGCACAATCATCCGTCGTTCATCGAGCCGTACCAGGGCGCAGCGACCGGCGTGGGTGGAATTCTGCGCGACATTTTTACGATGGGCGCCCGGCCGATTGCCTGTCTCGACTCACTCCGTTTCGCGTCGTGCGCGGCATCGGCGGCTACGGCAACTGCATCGGCATTCCGACGGGCGGCGGCGAGACATCGTTCCACGCCTGCTACAACGGCAACATTCTCGTCAGCGCCTTTGCGTTAGGCGTGACGACGCGCGACAAAATTTTCAAAGGAACGGCGAGCGGCGTCGGCAATCCGGTGATCTACGTCGGATCGAAAACCGGACGCGACGGCATCCACGGCGCGACGATGGCCTCCGCCGAATTCGATCAGGCATCGGAAGAAAAACGGCCGACGGTGCAGGTCGGCGACCCGTTCACGGAAAAGCTTCTCCTCGAGGCATGCCTCGAAGTGATGGACAGCGACGCGATCGTCGGCATCCAGGACATGGGCGCCGCCGGCCTAACATCATCCTCGTTCGAGATGGCCGGCCGCGCGGGAACTGGCATTCGCCTCAACCTCGACAAAGTGCCCGTTCGCGAAAGCGGAATGACTCCGTACGAAATCATGCTGTCCGAGTCGCAGGAGCGAATGCTCATCGTCGCCAAGCGCGGCCGCGAGCAGGACGTCGTCCGCATTTTTGAGAAGTGGGACCTGAACGGCGCGGTAATCGGCGAAGTCACCAGCGATGGCTCCGTGCGTGTCTTCTGGCGCGGCGAAGAGATGGCCACGATCCCCGTCGGCCCAATTTCGACCGAGGCGCCGGTGTACGAGCGGCCAATGAAACGCCCGAGTGGAGCGGCGGCCTCTCAGGCCGCCGACGGGCTGAGAGCCCGTCGCTCCACCGCCGACGTCGACGTCACCGACACTCTCCTCCATCTCATCGCCTCTCCAAATCTCTGCTCGAAGCACTGGATTTACGAGCAGTACGACACGACCGTGCGGACGAACACGATCGCCAAGCCGGAGCGGCGCGACGCGGCGATCGTTCGCGTCAAAGGGACGGGCCGCGCATTGGCGATCAGCTCCGATGTGAATCCCGTTTACTGCTACCTCGATCCGTACGAAGGCGGGAAGCAGGCGGTGGCCGAAGCGGCGAGAAATGTCGCCGCGAGCGGAGGCCGGCCGGTCGCGATCACTGATTGCCTGAACTTCGGATCACCGGAGCGGCCGGAGATCATGTGGCAGTTTGCCGAGTGTATTCGTGGAATCAGCGACGCATGCGTGGCGCTCGGTACGCCAGTCGTGTCGGGCAATGTTTCCTTCTACAACGAGACCGAGGGACGGGCGATTTATCCGACGCCGACAGTGGGGATGGTGGGCATTCTCGATCGCGAAGACATCGGCGCCGATTTGTACTTCCCCGAAGCCGGCCTCGATATCATCCTCCTCGGCGACACGCGCGACGAGATGGGCGGCTCGGAGTGGCAGCAGATGTTCGTCCCGGGTGCGACGATCAAGCCGCCGCAAGTTGCGCTCGATCGCGAAAAGGCGCTGATCGATTTTCTGCTCGCCGCGTACGAGCATCGCCTCATTCGCAGCGCGCATGACGTGTCGAACGGCGGCGTTGCGATCGCGCTTGCGGAGTGCTCGATGGAAGGAGTCGGATGCCGAGTCGATCTCACAGGTCACGCCGACGATCTCGATGCTACCGCCTTACTCTTCAGCGAGTCGCAGGCGCGCGCG
>QHVY01000426.1:0-1920 GCA_003223695.1 Acidobacteriota bacterium | reverse complement strand
TGGGGCGGGCGGTGGCGATCAAGGTCCTGCCGGAAGAATTCGCCGCCGACGCGGCACGCCTGCAGCGCTTCGAACAGGAGGCGCGCGCTGCCTCCGCTCTCAATCATCCGAACATCATCACCGTCTACGACGTCGGCAGTGTCGATCACATCTCGTATTTGGCGATGGAATTGGTCGAGGGGAAATCGTTGCGCGAGCTCATCGATCACGGCGCGCTGCCTGTCCGGCGCACACTCGATCTGGCCGTGCAGATCGCAGACGGCCTCGCCAAGGCACACGACGCGGGCATCATCCATCGTGATTTGAAGCCGGAGAACATCATGATCTCCGCCGATGGTTACGTGAAGATCCTCGACTTCGGGCTGGCGAAGCTCATTCCGCTCGCCGGTGACGATGGCCGGACCGCGGTCAAACGCGATAGCACCGCCGGCACGCTCCTCGGCACCGCCGGCTACATGTCACCGGAGCAGGCGTCCGGCGATAAAGTGGACTTTCGATCGGATCAGTTCTCCTTCGGCACCATCCTGTATGAGATGGCCAGCGGGATGCGCCCGTTTCGTCGCGCAACGGCCGCTGAAACGCTGACGGCAATCATTCGCGAAGAAGCGGAGCGACTCGATCCGTCGGTCCCCGCGCCGTTGCGCTGGATCATAGAGCGCTGCCTGGCGAAAGATCCCGACGCGCGGTACGCGTCGACCAAAGATCTTGCGCGCGATCTGAAGTCCGTTCGCGATCATCTCAGCGATGTGGCGCCGGCTCTCAAGCCGGCGCGGAGCCGACTGAGAGTCGGCTCTACGTTAATCGTCACGGGCGCACTCGTTCTCATTGCTGCGGCATTCATTGCTGGCAGGCGCACCGTTTCCGTCGTGCCACCGGCATTCCAGCAGCTTACGTTCCGCCGAGGCACGATCTGGAACGCCCGCTCCGCGCCTGATGGTCGCGTTGTCTACGCCGCGGCATGGGACGGCGGGCCGAGCACAATCTTCGTGGAGTCCCGCTCCCTCGGGGTTTCCGATGCAGACATCCTGGCGATCTCGCGCTCCGGGCAGATGCTGGTGTCGCTCCATCGGCACAACACGGGGCCGTTCCAACGCGCAGGCACGCTGGCGCAGATGGCCGTCGATGGCAGCACTGCGCCGCGCGAGCTGACCAATGACGTTCGCGAAGCAGACTGGAGTCCGGACGAGAAAGAAATCATGGTAGTGCGGGATGTCGGCGGACACAGTCGCATCGAGCTGCCGATCGGCCACGTGCTTTACGAAACTGCCGGATGGGTCAGCAACGCACGCGTTTCTCGCAACGGATCCCGCGTCGCCTTTCTCGACCACGCCATCCTCAATGATGACGGCGGATCGGTGGGTGTTGTCGATCGGAGCGGCATGAAGAGGATGTTGTCGGGGCAATATCAAACGCTCAATGGCCTGGCCTGGTCGCCCCGCGATGAAGTGTGGTTCACCGGTTCGAAAGAAGGTGCCAATCGCGCTCTGTATGTTGCCGAAGGGAAGAGCGAGGATCGTCTTCTTCTGCGCGTCGGCGGATCTCTCACTCTCCAGGACGTGACAGGCGATGGCCGCGCAGTCGTCGTTCAGGACGTGTTTCGTATGCGGCTTTTCAGCAGCCGCAATGGAGAGAAGGAGCATGAGTTGAGCTGGCTCGACTGGTCGCTCGCCGGTGACCTGACGCCGGACGGCAAAGAGGTCGTCTTTTCGGAAGCAGGAGAGGGCGGCGGCGCGGGCTATTCTGTTTTCATCCGCAATACCGACGGCTCTCCGGCGATTCGGCTTGGCGAAGGAATCGGGATGGCATTTTCACCCGACCGCCAGTGGGTTGTGGCGATCGTTCACTCGGGGTCAATCGGAGAGGTGGCGCTATTTCCCACCCGTGCCGGAATGCCGCGTAAAATTTCGACGCCTGGATTGA
>QHVY01000421.1 GCA_003223695.1 Acidobacteriota bacterium | reverse complement strand
TCACAGCCGACGCTCACCGTCGATGAGCTGAAGGCGATCGTCGACGAGGCGCATGGATGGAAGCGAAAGGTGGCGTGTCATGCATACGGCGGTGAAGGAATGCAGCGCGCGCTCGATGGCGGTTGCGACTCGATCGAGCATGGGCTCGACCTCACCGATGCGAATGTCGCGCAGATGGTCCGCCAGGGAACGTGGCTCGTGCCGACGCTGTCGGTTTACTACGACCACAACGATGCGCCGGACACGCCGGCGGGCAAGCGCGATCGCAAACGCGTGGCGGTGCACGGACCGTCGTTCCAGCGAGCGATGAAAGCCGGCGTGAAGATCGCGTTCGGCACCGACGCCGGCGGTTTCTCGTGGGACGAGCCGATCGCGCAGGAGTTCGGGCGCATGGTGGAGTTCGGGATGTCGCCGATGGACGCGATCCGTGCCGCCACTTCACGCGCCGCCGACCTCCTCGACATGACCGGCGACCTGGGCGTCATCGCGCCGGGAGCTTACGCCGACGTGATCGCTGTCAACGGCGATCCACTCCGCGATGTGAATGTGCTCAAGGACGTGCGATTCGTGATGAAGGACGGGAGCGTGTTCAAGCAGTAGTCACTATCCGGGTAACTTGGCAGCGAGCACGTCAACTTTCTCAATGACGGGCGGCTTAGCGAAAAGCTCAGGCGCCTTTGCCATGAGCGCAGCGGCGACCCGCCCTGAAAGGTGTGCCTGCCGCCCAGCTTCATCAGGAAACGCGTCGAAAATGCCGAAGGTGGAGGGCCCGAGGCGTATTGCAAACCAGGCGATCGTCGCTGGCTCGTCTTGAACCACGGCGAGGCCATCCTTGAGGAAACTTTCTACCGCCGACTCTTTTCCAGGCTTCGCCTCGAGGCGAACGAGAAGCGCGACTTTAGCTGCTTTGGCCATTTCTTCCTCTTTTCGAGCGCGTAGCATACACGGTGATTTGGAAAGAGACGAAGTCCGTCAAGGATCGAGGCTTTTGCGACGACGTCGCGGAGGGCGAACAAAAGGGCCAGCGTACGGCGCGCGTCGGCTGCAGCGAAGAGTTAGACAGCGGGTCACCCTGCACAGTTTGTTGAGCGGGTCCATCACTACTTATCGGTCGCTCTTCGGCCCGCCAACCAGAACGCTAGAGTTGCAGTGCTGAATAACGCGAGATAGATGATGGTTCCAGCGAGGTCAACGCTCGCTTGAAAACCGTCCCTGACGACTGGCCTCCACACGGACGAACCGCCTCTCAGACCAAGTGCCCACTGGCCGAAGTTCCATGCCGCGTGCACGCCTATCGGCACGGCGAGCCCTCGCGTTGCCAGAGCAGCCATGCCGAACAGCAGCGAGCCAACGGCCGCTCCGATCAGGGCACGTGTTCCACGTAGGCCACCGAGCTTGTGTTCGGCGGCGAAGAGTGCCGCTACGAAGATCTGCGCGAACCAAAGGCCGAAAAGGCGATTCAAGAGGCGCAACGGATATCCTCGAAAAGCTAACTCCTCTCTGCACGCCAGAACCAGATAAGCCGCCAGCGCGAGCAGCACGGCCGGAAGCCCACCGCCGGATGCCCGGGCCCATTGAACGGGACTTGCCACCACCGAGAGCGCAGCCCACAGGGCTACGAAAGAGACCCCCAGAATAAAGCCAAAGGCCAAGCGGAGCACACTTCGCGCATTGATCGCCGCTCCAACGTTCGCCAGGCTGAGTTTCTCCCAGCGCACGAAGACGACGGTCAAACCGAATGCTCCGAGGCTGGCGAGTGTGCCCGTGACGACTTCTGGCCACTTCGCCGGGAACCTCGACCCGATCGGAGAAACGGCGGCCAGAATGACCGCGCAGCCCACCATGAAGAGAACGGCGCGACCGATGGCGAGCCAACGGAGGATGGTGTTGTTCTCGTGCATCGGGAGTTGCCTAGCCAATCGCAAGATTAGACGATTGTTAATGATAATCGGAGTCCGCCTAACGCATTATGAAAGCACGCCCCCTTGCGAGTAGTTTGGAGTTGACCGACTTCAAACGACTCGGAGAAAGGAGCGCACTTTCATGGCTGTCAAGTATGTAGCTCTCGATCTTCACCAGGCAAGTACCAGCATCTCCATGAGGGATGCTCGCGGACGAGTGATCCGACGTGAGGTTGTTCCCACGTCGGCGGCGCGCATCCTGGAGACAATCGATTCCGCCGGCGGCACGGTTCACGTGACCTTCGAGGAGGGAACTCTTTCGCAGTGGATCTACGATGAGCTGGTCTCACGCGTCGCACACGTGATCGTCTGCGATCCGCGACACAAAAGCTGTCGGATTTGTTGCGGCTCGGCGCTCTTCGCGCGGTGTACCACGAGCGAAGCTCCGTGGCTGCTCTTCGAGAACTGGTCCGCAGTTACAACACGCTGGTGGAAGACTCCACGCGCGTGATGCTGCGACTGAAGGCGATTTTCCGCGCACGAGGGATCAACTGCAGCGGCATCGCTGTTTATCGCCCGAAGAACCGTGCGCGCTTTCTCGGCATGCTCTCTGATCGAGGCACGCGGCTCAGAGCAGAGCATTTCTACGCCCAGCTCGATGGTCTTCTCGAAGTGCGCGCGCGTGCTCGACATCAGATGGTCGACGAAGCCAAGCGCCATCCAGCCGTGCGCCTGCTGCGCTCCGTTCCTTTCATCGGACCGGTCCGAGCAGCCGAGATCGTGGCCATCGTGGTAACGCCCGAACGCTTTCGGACGCGCCGTCAGCTATGGCCCTACGCCGGTTTGGCAGTCACGACGCGTTCGAGCGCCGATCACCGTTTCGACCGCGGCACTCCCGTGCGCACTGGCAAAACAATCAATCGAGGTCTTAACCGCAACTTCAATCGCACGCTCAAGAAGGTCTTCAAGGAAGCGGCTGCTTCGGCGGTCTGCTTGCCTGGGCCGTTGCACGACTGCTACGAGCGACTCATCGCACGAGGGATGCGGCCGGAGCTCGCGCGTCTCACCATCGCCCGAAAAATCGCCTCGATCGTTCTCGCGATCTGGAAGAAAGGAGTGCCGTTTGATCCGGCAATTCTGAACGCTCAAAACGCGTAATCGCTGACCGGACCGTGGGATCGAGGACATGACTCATGGCGCCGCAGCGACAGCGAAATCCGTCTGACCGGTTCGAGGGTGAGCATCATCCGATCCGTTGACCCGAACGCCATGAAGTCGGCCAAGGTCCTCGCCTAACCCTATGCCCCCTCGGAGAACCAGAAAAAGCGATAGGCCGCAATGAGCCTCAGATAGAACTGTGGTTCGCCAGCTTCGGTCAGAACAACAACGTTTGCGAAGTCAGCGGAGTCGCCCTTTGCATCGCCACATCACGATTCTGCCCCCCTCCCGACCCGGCGCAAATTTACTTGGGGCTGACTGTCAGTGCGTCAGTGCAGAAAAGGACTATGCACTTGACAATCGCTTTCATAGAACGGATCGCCCGCTCACCGGCGCGGCGCCTCCGTGGAGAGTACCTGACTCGGGGAAGCTTGCAAAGCGCGAGGCGGCTCGGCCGCCGGGCCACCGCACGGTGCCGCGTCCGGTGCAGCGGGAGACTGTGTCAAACTCCTGGCACGTGGATTGCCGGTCCACCAGACCGCGCCATCGCGCAAGAAAATACGCCTAACTCTCCACTGCAGCCCTCACAAAAAGCACAGCAGCGCAGCTTCAGACCACTCGCATAATCGCAAAATGAGTTTTGACACAGTACGGCGTGAAGTTAGGCCGCTGGTCGCAAATGGACAGCAACAAAACTCTTGCCGCGCAGAACAAATGCTCGTTCCGCCAGCCATCTGCCGATTGAGTCAGTAGAGAGATGGATGAGGTGTGGCGCAGGGTATTCGATGTTGGATGGAACGCAACGAATGAAACCTTGGCGGACGATGGGCAGTCTTCTAGAGTTGCCGTCGAAGTAGTAGCTCTCGCCTTCCCACGTTTCTTGAATTTTGTGCGACGAAACGCTGTAGATGTGGAAATTCCAAAATGCGATCCCCGTGCCTACACCGTCGCGTTGTTCAGTGATGATCTCGAAAATTCCGTCATCATCGAAATCGAAGAGTTGGTAGTAATTGACTTCCCACG
>QHVY01000420.1 GCA_003223695.1 Acidobacteriota bacterium | reverse complement strand
CGCAAAATCGTCATTGAGTGGCAGGTGAATCCCGAGTGGGTCCTGCAATTCACGCGCGACGAAATGATCGAGGAGTATCAGACCGAAGCGAGATACCGCCGAAGATACGAAGGGCACTGGACGTGGGGTGGACGCGGGAAGGCGCCGCTCGCATTGTTTGCCCGTCTCCAAGAGCCGGCCACCGCTCCCCCTCCCGTACAGACAAACGAGCCAGTCGCGCCGCCGCCAGGCGCACCGATCGTGACGGCGATCAGCTTCACTGCCGACTCTAGATTCGACACGACGGTTCTCCAGCACTACGTGACACAGAAGGTCGGCCAGCCTCTTTCGCTGCGCGAGATCCAGGGGTCGATCAGGAGTCTCTATTCGACCGGCGATTTTCGCGACATTCGCGTCGACTCGACTGCTAGTCCGGGCGGAATCGCTTTGACGTTCTCGCTCTTCACCAATTACCGCGTCGGCGACATTCACTTCGATGGCCTCAGCGGCGCAGATCGCGATCGCGCAACGCGCGAGCTGACGTTTCATCTCGGCGATGTTCTTTCGCTGAATGCGGTCGACCGCAGCGCCATCGCCATTGACACGTTTCTCAATCGCTCGGGATATCTCGAGGCGACGGTGGATCCGGAGACGACATTCAATCGCGCGCAGAGTCGAGCGTCGGTCACGTTTCACGTCACGCGAGGAGCCAGGGCGACGGTCGGCCAGGTGGCTTTGGAGGGGAACGTCGCGCCATTCGATTCGACGCAACTGATCGCGCAGATGCATCATGGTCCCGGGAAGCCATTCCTGCTGGCAGAGGCGCGCACCGACGCGGACCATATGCGCAACTTTCTCGTTCGGCACGACTACCGGAAAGCCGACATCCGCTTTTTGAACTACACGTACGATCGCGCGACGAAACGCGTGGCGCTGCGGTATCGCGCAATCACCGGGCCGATCGTGAAGGTCGCGGTCACGGGCGTGTCGCCGCATGACGTTCGCGGACTGGTTCCATTCCGCAAGAATCAGCCGTACAGCGAAGACGCAATCGATAAATCGGCGGATGACATCATCAAGAACTATCAGGCGCACGGTTACTTCAACGCCGCCGTGGATACCGAAGAGCATCTCGAGAACAACATTTGGACGATCACGTTCCGTGTGAACCGCGGGTTGCGCTACCACCTGACAGCAGTGACGTTTACCGGCAACCAGAAGGTTTCTGACAAGAAGCTGGCGGGCGTCGTCACAACGTCCGTGTCGGGAGGATTCCGCTCGTTCTTCGCGTCGATCTTGCGGCGGCCGAACGGAATCACGAAAGCGCAGCTCAGCGCGGATCGCGACGCGGTCGAGTCTTACTATCGGCTCAACGGGTTTTCGGAAGTGGAGGTAGCGACACCTGTCGTGACGACGAAGAACGACGGCACGATGACGGTCGACTTTCCAATCACGGAGGGGCCGCAAACGCTCCTTGCGGCGGTGAACATCGAAGGCAACGAGCAGGTGCCGACAAAGAATCTTCCGAACCTGCTGCTAAAAACCGGCGAACCGTTGAATCCTCAAAGTGAGCGCGCGGACATCGTCGCGCTGCAGACGTACTACGGCGATCGCGGCAACATCGAGGTGCAGGTCAAGCCGCGAGAAGAGATAAGTGCCGACAAGACCAGCGCAAAGGTCACCTACGTGATCGCCGAGGGGCCGGAGGTCAAGGTCAATCAAGTGGTGGTGCGCGGCAACACTTACACGAACACGAGCGTCGTGACGAAGCAGGCGAACGTCGATTCGGGCGATGCGTTCAGCTACACGTCGATCCTCGAAGCCCAGCGCAATCTGTATCGGCTGGGCATTTTCAATCGCGTCGATGTGCAGGGCGAAGAGGTCGGTACCTCGGTCGCCGATCGCAACGTGGTGATCTCCGTCGAAGAAGGCAAAGACCTAACCGTGACCGGCGCGCTCGGCTTCACGTCACAAATCAACACAGTCGGCAACTTCTCGGTGCTTGGATCTGCGTCGATTGCCCATCGAAATCTTTTCGGAACCGGCCGGTACCTCGGCCTGGAAACGATCTTCACGCAAAACAAGACGCGCAGAGATGTCTTCCTCACGTATCGCGAGCCTTTCGTCGGTCCATGGCAGGTCCCCGTTCAACTCACCATTTTCCAGAACAATGATCTGCGCCGCGGCGCGCGGCTACGACAGCGCGGCACATTCATCGAAGCGTCGAAAATCGTCGCCGAGCAAACCCGCTGGTCCGTTCGGTACGAGTATCGAGTTTCCGACTGCCTGTAAGGAGATG
>QHVY01000419.1:7165-8415 GCA_003223695.1 Acidobacteriota bacterium | reverse complement strand
GATCACGAGCATCGTCTTCGGGACCTCTTGCAGAAGAAGAATGTGATCGGAGTTGATGATTCTTTTTCCATCCGCCTTGATGTGCGGCAGATCCCTCGGCGCCGAACCCATCGCCAGAATGATGTTTTTCGTGGTGAGCTTTTGCGGCTGATCGCCGGTGATCTCGATGACACCCTTTCCGGCAATGCGGCCGAATCCGGTGAAGCGTTCCACTTTGTTTTTCTTGAAGAGGAACTCGATACCCTTTGCGTTTTTGTCAACGACTGACTGCTTGCGATCCTGTCCTACCTTGAAGTCGAGCTGCACACCGCCGACGTTGACGCCGAATTCTTTCGCGCGATTGACGTGCTCGAAGATGTCGGCATTTTCCAGGAGCGCTTTCGTCGGAATGCAGCCGCGATGGGTGCATGTGCCGCCGAGAAATGGGTCCTTTTCGATGACGGCGACTCTCATGCCGAGCTGTCCGGCACGGATCCCGGCGACATATCCGCCCGGGCCGCTGCCAATGATGACGACGTCGTATTGCTGATCTGCCACGCGGGCCTCCGAGTTAAGCGCGGCGGATTATACGTACTTTGTTGGCGTTGAATTCACCACAGAGAACACAGAGATCACGGAGGTGTCTCTGTGTGCTCTGTGCTCTCTGTGGTGAATCAAATCACTGCGCGGGGACGTACGCCGGATCTTGCGTCGTCTGATCGATGACCGAGCCGTAGGCGGTCACGCGACCCGTGCCGCTTGTCACGGTGACGGTCACGCGGCCGTTGTACACGGTTCCGGCGCCGAAGCTGGCGAGCGAGAATTGCGTGAATTCGTTCGCTCTCAGCGGAATGTCGGTGCTGATGGACACCTTCGAATCGGGAAGGATCAGCGAGACATGCACCGTCGCCGAATTTCCGGATGTCTCTGCCAGGCCGATGTTCGTTCGGTAATTCGATGACGACTCGAGCTGCAGAAGCTGGAGCGCTGGATCGCCTGCGCCGACTCCTTGCGCGGACGTGACTCCTGGAATGAACTGTCCGTATGTTCCCGATGTGGTTTGCGTGTACGTGCGCGCAGTTGTGACCAGACTCGATGTGCTCGTACTGCTGACCACCAGTGAGCCCGCCGTCTGCGTCAGCATCGGCCAAGTGGACGCGATCAAGTTGTCGAGCGCGAGTACGGAATTCGCAGCGATGGTTCTCGTCGTACTGTTCTGGCGCGGCTGGTTCATTGCGTCATGGTCATTGAAAATCAGCGTCACTGGAACC
>QHVY01000419.1:0-7012 GCA_003223695.1 Acidobacteriota bacterium | reverse complement strand
CGGCCATCAGTCATGGCAGGCAGAATGCTGTTGAGCTGAACCTGTTCGCTCGGCAGCAGACTCTCAGGAATCGTCGCCACCTCAGTGCCGGTATCGTTGAACACATGCAGCACCACGGTCGCCGGCTCGCCGGCCGCCTCTACGAGACCGATGTTGGTGCGATACGCAGCCGATTGTGCAACCTGCTGCAGTGAAACTCGGCCGCCTTGTCCAATGAATTGGGAGAAGGGAATTGCCGGGATGAACTGGCCGAACGTACCGTTGGTGGTCGTGTTGTAAGTCCGGCTCGAGGCCACGGTTTGAATCGATGGTGTTGCCGATGTGGTCAGACTGCTGGTCACCGGCGCGAGCGGCCGGATTTCCAGCACGCCCGTTGCCGCACCTCCATCGGAGCCGACGCCGAAGAAATTCGACAGGATGTCGTCGAGGGCCATCGTGTCGCCGGGATTGATCTCGATCGTGCTCGACTGTCCCGATTGCGTGCCGTCAGTCTGCGACAGCGTGAAGTTGAGTTGATACTTCTGCGTCCGCGCCGAGGTGTTGGCCACGCGCACATCCGATTGGAACATCGAGTTGTTTGCGCCGGGAGCGTGACCGACTGCGGGGACGATCAGCGAATCGGGCGGGGGCGCGTTCTTGCCGGTCGGCGCGACCGGCGTGACCAGGCTGACAGAAATGGGAATCACTGGGGTTACGGCATCCGCTCTGATCGGCCCCGAAGTACCGTAGGAGATCAGAACCGTTCCGGTGTTCGTGCCGAGCTTCAGCGCGGACGCATCGAACGTGACGGTGAGTGTCGCGCCTTGAGGTCCAACCGTGCCGCTCGATGGCGTGACCGTGATCCACGGCTTGTCGCCGTGAGCCGAGAACGTCACCGGCGGATTCTGCGCAGGCAGAACGATCTGCTGCGTGATGCCATTCTGCACGCCGAAGTCGACGCTTGTTGATCGCGCCTCTGGCGGCGTGACGACAACGCTGACAACTTTCGAGTAGGCGCTGTGGTCGTCGCTGCAATTGCTGTCGGCGCGAGCCCGATAGTAATAACGCACGGGCTGGCTCGTCGTCGTTCGTGTCAGCGAGATGGAGACATCGCCAACGACTTGCGTCGTGGCGTTGCTGAAATTCGTTGTCGTGGATTCCTGCAGCTCGTAATTCGTCACGTTCGGCTCAGCGTTCCACTGAATCGTGAACGGTGTACCGCTGATGACTTGACCGGGCGCCTTCACCACCGGTTTCGCGGGCGTGCCGCAGGCTGGCGCATTCTTGCGAACGGTGAACGTCGATGTCGCTGAGGTCACGCTCGGGCAGCTCGCGAAAATGGCTTCGACGTACCAGGTCGTCGTGCCCGAAGGCACAGCAACGCTCGCTTTGTTTGTCGTGGTCGTTGTCAGCACGCTCGCGTCGTCATCATCAACGGCTGCCCAGACTTTGTATGACGTCGCTTTGGGGACCGCGGTCCACGCGAGGCGGACGGGCGAGGTTAGGCCGGTCGTGGCGTCGGGTGGCGACATCAGAATCGGTTGGCGATTGCTGCACGCGGACAGCGGGATCGTGAACGTTGAATGAAGCGACTGCGCTGGCGGGCAGCCGGCGAAAAACGCGACGACCCACCACTCGAATGATCCTTCCGGCAGGCGCCTCATGAAATCGGTATTCGTAGTCTCCGTCAGCAGCGTCGGCGAGCCGCCGTTGTGCCGCACGAAGACGGCGTAGCCGACCGCGCCGCTCACCGGGTCCCAATCGAGCTTCACGGGCGACGTCACCATGGTCGACCCGGCGGGCGGCGCGACGAGCTGCGGAACATCTGTCCCGCAATTCGATGCGCGCGGGACGACGAAATGCGAATGCAGCGACTTTGTCGATGCGCAACTATCGAATGTTGTTTCCACCCACCATGCGATGCTTCCCGGCGGCAGGTTCTTGGTGAGAGAAGTGTCCTTTGTTCTTCCGATCAGCACGGGACTGCTGCCGTTGAATGTTGCGAACACGCGATAGTCGTCGGCGTTCGCCACCGCGCTCCAGGCGAGCGTGACCGGCGCAGTTGTGTTCGCGTTGTCCGCGGGGGAGATCAGAATCGTCGTGTCATTCGCGCAGCCCGCCGTCTGCGGAATTGTGAACACGGCCGTCGCTGAATTGACCGAAGGACATCCGTTGAAGAATGTTTCCACGTACCACTGAATGTTGCCGCCGGCTACGTCCGTCTTGAGATCGGTATTCTTTGTTACGCCGACGTCCTCGAACGCGCCGCCGTTCACCGAAATCCAGACTTGATAGAGCATCGCTCCGTTGACAGCGTTCCATGTGAAGTCGACCGGAGTCTGCACCTGCGCGCCGTTGATCGGCGACACGAGCACCGCCGCTTTGTTCAAGCCGCACCCAGTTCCCTGTCCGACGGTGAAATGTCCTTCCGGCGAAAGAATCGAAGGGCATGATGCGAAGAGTGCTTCGACGAACCACGCGACGCTGCCGCTGGGTGTGTTGAGACTCTGCGACGGCGTGCTTGTGCGCGCGAGGATCGCCGGCGCGGAGCCGTCGAATGAGACCCAGATCCGGTAGGCAGTGGCGTTGGCAATCGGCGTCCACGACAAGCTCGCGGGAGATGTGACGGTCGCATTCTCCGTCGGCGTTAAGAGCGAAATCGAGCCGCTGCATGCGCTTGGCGGCGGAACGGTGAATGTGAATTGCGACGACGGCACATCGGCGCAGCCGCCAGGTGATGTTGCCGCTGCCGACGAGTCGCGTGAGAGTCGTGTCGGTGGTCGTGCCGACGAGATCGCTGCCGACGTAGAGTTTGTAGCCGATTGCGCCGCTGACGCGATTCCATTGAAATGTGACCAGTGATGTCGTCACCGTCGCGCCATTCGCTGGCGCGACGAGTGTCGTGGGCGTCGTCGCGCAAGGCGCGCCAATCGCCACGACAAACGTTCCGAATCTCGAGAACGTCGATGGGCAATTCGTGAACTGCGCTTCGACGAACCAGGTCACGTTGCCCTGCGGGAACGGCATGCTGAGCTGCGTGGCTGTCGTTGTGCCGAGAAGCACTGCCGCGGTGCTATTCACATTTGCGAACACGCGATAGCCGGACGTACCCGGCACCGCGGTCCACGAAAGAGTGATGGGCGCGGCGAGGCCCGTCGCTCCGGTGACTGGGCTGACAAGGGCCGGCGACGCAGGATTCTGCGGGCACGACGCTGTGCCGCCAATCGCGATGAAGTGAGAATGCGCCGATGTGGTAGCGCTCGGGCAGCCCTGCGCAAGAGCATCAACCCACCAGTCGATTGCCCCTGCAGGAACATTGACCGTGTATTCGCTGTCAGTTGTCAGCGCGATGATGTTCGCCGCACCGCCGCTAAACGATGCCCAAAGGCGATAGGAGGTCGCGTTAGGAACGTCGTTCCAGTCGAAGAGCACCGGCGAGGCGATGTTCGTCGCGCCATTCGCAGGTGCGACGAGCTGCGCCGGTTGCGTCGGACACGCCGCGAAAGCGCTCACGACCCATGCCGCCGCGCAGGCCACCCCGACCACGATCCGAAGTTTCATCTCCCTCGGCTTCAATGTATGTGTTTCCAACGATTTCCCGCGTGACTGAGGTCACGAGTGGTACTTGTTCCCGCCTGTGTTGAACAGGACGACAATCTCATTCTCGCCGATCTCGCCTTTTTCGATTAGACGCCGCAGTGCCAAAAACGCTGCACCTGCTTCGGGACCTGCGTCAATTCCCTCATGCTTACGAACTTCCGACGCGGCTTTTTCGATGCTGCGCTCGTCGACCGCCACCGCTCCTCCGTTCGACTCCCGCAATGCTCGCAGCATCAATCGATCGCCAATCGCCCGCGGCACGCGCAATCCCCACGCGGACGTCTGCGCGTTTTCCCACTCCGGCGCGCGGTCGAGCTGCTGCTCGAACGCGCGAACAATCGGCGCGCAGCCGCTCGATTGAACGCTGTACATCCGCGGCCGTTCGCTGCCGATCCAGCCAAGCCGCTGCATTTCGCTGAAAGCTTTCCACATTCCGATGAGTCCCGTGCCGCCGCCGGTCGGGTAGAGGATGACGTCGGGAAGGCGGCCGAGATCCTCGAGCAGCTCGTAGCCCATGATTTTTTTGCCTTCGACGCGATATGGCTCCTTCAGCGTCGAAAGATCGAAGCCGCCGTTCGCCGCGATGTACTGCTGGACACGCTTGCCCGCATCAGTGATCAGTCCCGCGACCAGCTCGACTTCCGCGCCGTAGCTCCTGCATTCGTCGACGATCGACTTCGGCGTGTCCTGCGGCATGGCGATGAATACCGGCAATCCCGCCCGGGCGCCGTATGCCGAGAGTGCCGCGCCGGCGTTTCCTGCCGTCGGCGCAGCGAGACTCTTCGCGCCGTTTTGCGACGCCATGGTGACCGCCACCGCCATTCCGCGTGATTTGAACGCGATTCGTCTTTGATCCAGACGTTCTGAAACTCCTTCGACTGCAGCAGCGGTGTGATGCCCTCGCCGAGCGTGATCGGCTCGTCGCCGGGCAAGAGCTCGGCGTAACGCCACATTGTCGGCGGCCGTTTTCGGATCTCGTCGCGAAGCTCGGGAGCAGGGGAGAGATCGTACTGAACGAGGAGGGGGGAGCCGCACTCGCGACAGAGATTGATCAGTTGATTCGGATCGTATTGCGCCGCGCAGGCAGAGCACTCGAGGTGAAAAGAAAAGCGTCGTGCCGCTTGCGCAGCACGACGCGTTGTCGGTACTCGGTTGTCAGTTGTCACTACTGTGATTGTTTACCTTGAGCAGCCTCGTTTAATTTTTTCTGCAGCTCGTCGACCGATTGCTTCGCTTCGCCTTCCTTGTTCTCGTACTTCCCCATCTCATTCGTGAACGCGGCGAGCTCGTTGTCATACTTCTTCAGAAGCTGGCGGTTGTATTCGACTTCCGGAGGCACCTTCGAAGTCACTTCTTTGCCTTCCTTCACCGTCTGCGCGTAGTTATCGAGCATCTGTTTGTACATCTGCTTCGTCTGCTCGTCCTTCGTTTCTTCATATGCTTTTTTCGTCTGCGCAAGATAGGCATCCTGTTGCGCATCCATCGCTTTGGTCATGCCTTCGGCAAATGCCGTCGCGCTCGCCGCGAGGATCTGACCTTTCACCCAGAGATACTCCTGTGTGTTGTAGCCGAGGTCTTTTGCGGCGCGGATGTCGGCGGTGAAGAATTCGCCGGCGGACTGCATCGTCTTGATGCTCTCGAATACTCCAGACAGTGAGTGCTTGGCCTGGTCGGCGGCCTTCGAATGCTGGTCCATCTGATCTTTGGCGACTTTGGCGATGTCCTTCTCATGCTGCCGCACTTTCAGATACATCTGCACCTGCGCGTCCGTCAGCTTTCCATCTTTCGGCGGATCGTATTTGTCCTTTGAAACATCCTTCATCAAATCGATCGTGCCGCGCTTTTCGAAGTCTTTGGCGATCTTCGCTTTTTCGGCGAGCTCTTTGACCCGGCAACCGAAGAGAACAGCCGACAGAAGAAGGACCGCGGGGATCATCCGACGCATTAATTCCTCCAAATAAAAGTTTTCCGGCGATTGTATCAGGTCAACGCCCGATTTGATTCTTGATGCGGGAGGTGAGATCGGTCAGCGTCCGCAGGACATCGTTCAACGAGCCTTCGAGTTTTCGGACTCGCTGTTCGAGCGCGGCAATCTGGCCGTTGCTCGCCGCGGCAGCCGGCGCGCGGGCAGGCTCATCCATGAGCGCAACGGATAGCGGATTCTCCTCGAGCGGCATCAGTTCCTCGGCGCCGAGCTCTTCGATGTCTTCATGAATCGGAATTGGAACGGGAATCGAGCCGGACATCGTCGCCGGCCGTTCGCGTCCTTCGAGGAGCTGCTCGAGCGAGACTTCCTCCATTTTTTCGTAACCTGCGTTGAGAGGATTGGCGTCGGGGAACGGCATCGAGTCGCCGAACGGGTTCACCTCGGGAATGGGGTCGGGCGGCGAGAGCGGGATCGGAACCTTCTTCGTTCCGGCGATGGTCTTTGGTTTGTGATGGGCTGCTTTCGCGGGCTTTTCAGGCTTCTTGCGCTCGATTGGCTCGCTCTTTCCCTTGAGCCGGTTGAAGAGATGCTTGGCGGTGACCTTCGAGACGAGCTTGAACGTCTCCATCACGCCTTCACCCTTGATCGCCGAGGCCTCGTGATATGGATAGCCTTCGAGACCAAGCTTCTCCTGCAACTCGTCGATTGACAATACGCCGGGAATATCGCGCTTGTTGTACTGAATGACGATCGGTGTGCCGTCCGGATCGATGTTGTTCTCCTTCATATTTTCGAGGAGATTGGCAAAGCTCTCTCGAGTCGACTCGACCATCGACGGCTGCGAGTCTGCAACGAACACGATCGAGTCGGCGCCTTTCAGCACCAGCTTGCGCGTCTCGTTGTAGAAGACCTGTCCCGGCACGGTATAGAGCTGCATCTTCAAATTGAAGTTGCCCACTTTGCCGATGTCCACCGGCAGGAGGTCGAAGAAGAGCGTGCGATCGGTTTTCGTGGCCAGCGACAGCATCTTTCCCTTCTGCTTGGGATCGAGTTTGTCAAAGATGACCATCAGATTCGTTGTTTTTCCGCAGAGACCGGGACCGTAGTAAACGATCTTCGCGGTCATCTCGCGCGTGGCGTGATTGAAGAGGACCATGTGTGAAAAGAGTATCGCATAATCGCCGCTGCCATGGATGACGCGCCGGTCGAGATCCCGATCACGGACGCACTCGACCTTCACCCGTTCCGCGCCGAGGAAGTGCGCGACGTGGCGCTGGAGTACCTCACCGTTGCGCGCGAGCGCGGATTCCGGCAAGTGCGCCTGATTCACGGTCGCGGCATCGGCATGCAACGTGCGAACGTGCAGGCCATGCTGAAGCGTTTAGAGTGGGTGGAGGATTTTTGGGACGACGCGTCGTTAGGCGCGACGGTCGTGGTCATCAGGACCGAGGACTAGTTTGGAGTGCTGCGGTCGATTCGTTCACCACGTGGGCACTTTTTCCCAAC
>QHVY01000418.1:3489-6170 GCA_003223695.1 Acidobacteriota bacterium | reverse complement strand
TTCCAGATGAGCGCAGCGATTGCTGCAGCGGCTCGATGAGCGGCTTCGGAGCGCCGGTGCTATCCGCGAGAGCGGACAGATAGTCGTCAATCAGTTTCCGTCTGGAGCCGAAGTAGTCGTTCAAACGCGAAGGTTCTTCGTCCTTCGTTGTTCGTGCTACGAAGAACGAACAACGGTCAGCAAACAACGGCATGCTACCATCGCGTCAGCGAGCTCATGGCCAGTCGCATTTGGACACGCACCCAACAAATGTGGGTGATCATCGTCCTTTGCATCCTTCTGTTCGGCGCGGCCATCGCATTCATTCCTGAAGTCACCTGGTCGATTTACTGGAAGGTGATGATCGCCGCGCTCGTCGCCTGCGCGTTGTGCATCGTTCTCTTTGAAGTGTGGCTCCGGCGCATCCTCGGCCGCCGTGATCAGGCCATCAACTTTCTCGACCGCATCACAGGCGGCGATCTCACGCTCTCCGCCCGCGAGATCATCGACGCCACGCGCTCCGAGCGCATGGCCTCCTCGCTGCGCGCGCTCGTTTCGAATCTCGAGCGGACGATTCGACGATTCGGGCAGCTCGCCGCCGACGTCGGCGCGGTGAGTCAGCAGATCAGCGGCCGGTCGCGCGTCCTTGCGCGCAGCGCGGGCGAGCAGCTCGTCTCGACCGAGGCGACATCGGCATCCGTCGGCCAGATCGATCAGTCGATCACCAGCGTCCGCGCGAACATGGACGAGCTCTCCGCGAATGCCGAGGAGACGTCGGCGTCGATTCTAGAGATGTCGGCGAGCATCGAAGAAGTCAGCCGCATCGCCGACACGCTCGCGCAATTCGTCGAGGAGACCGCCTCCGCCATCGAGGAGATGATCGTCTCCATCAACGAAGTGGCATCGAATACCGAGACCTTTTCCTCATTCGCAATCGAGACGGCCAGCTCGATGGTGGAAATGAATGCCACGACCGAGGAGATCGGAAAGTCGGCGAGGCAGTCGTCGGAGCTGGCGCGATCGGTCAAGGAAGCTGCGAGCGAAGGACGAAATGCCGTCAGCGGAACCGTCGAAGGAATGCGGCGAATTCAGAGCGCGGTCAATGAGGCCAAGAGCGCGCTGAGCGAGCTCGCCGAACGCTCGCAGGAAATCGGCGAAATCGTACGCGTCATCGACGAGATCACGCGGCAGACAAACCTGCTGGCATTGAACGCGGCAATCATCGCCGCGCAGGCCGGTGAACGCGGCAAGGCATTCGCCGTCGTGGCCGATGAAATTCGCGACCTATCAGAACGCACGTCAATTTCCACCGATGAAATTCGTACGTTGATCGGCAACGTGCAACGCTCCATCGAACGCGCATCGGAGCAGATGACGATCGGCGCCGATCGCGTCGGCGACGGCGTGCGGCTGACGGCGCGGGCGGAAACCGTGCTCGGAAAAATTCTCGAGCTGACCGAGCGTTCGACCAACTCCATTGCCGAGATCGCACGCGCGACCGAAGAGCAGGCGCGCGGCAGTTCCGCGGTGACCACGGCAATCGAAGAAGTCACGAAGATGGTGCAGCAAACTGCCGCGGCGACGCAGCAGCAGTCGCAGACTTCGCGCAAAGTCGGTGAGCAGGCGGCAACGGTGCGCGATACAACAAAGCATCTGAAACGTGCAACATCCGAACAGGGAACCGGCAGCCGCGCCATTGGACGCGCGATGCAGAACATCATGACGCTCGTCCAGCGCGTCCACGAATCCATCGCCATCCTCGGCACCGGAAGCGCGGCGATCGTTCATTCGATGGGCATCATCGAGCAGGCGACGCGAGAAACAAACGTGAGCATCGGCGATCTGAATCAGATGGCCAGCGTGCTCACTCACGAATCGTCGCTTCTCAATCAGGAGCTCGATCGTTTCAATCTGCCGCGTGCGGCCGAAGGCGGCCGCATCGCAACGGCGACGATTCTGTGGCAGCAGTTGACCCTCGATCCGGTGTACGTGACCGCAAACGCGCTCGGCTACATGTCGCGCGCCATTCATGCAACGCTCGTCACGTACGGCGAAGGCGCCGAGCTGATGCCCGGCCTCGCGGAGCAGTGGGAAGTGCTCGAGCAGGGACACTGCTACCGTATGCATCTACGTCGCGGAGTGCGCTTTCACAATGGACGATTACTCGAAGCGCGCGATGTGCACGACAGCTTCGTGCGCCTGCTGTCGCCCGAGCTGCAATCGCCGAGCAGTTGGATCCTTCTCAATGTTCGCGGCGCTGCCGAGGTGCATGCGGGGCGGAGCAAACAGCTGGCGGGGATCAAAATTCACGATTCCCAGACGCTCGACATCGAGCTCAATGAGCCGCTGGCATTTTTCCTTTCGCTGTTGTCGATGAACGAAACGTCGATCATTCCTGCGGAGGAAGCGCGCGATCGCGAGCGCTTTCGCACGCGCACGAGCGGCGCGGGGCCGTTTCGAATTGAAGAAGCGATCGAAAGTCAGCGTGTCCGCCTGAAGCGGAATCCCGATTACTTCCGATCGGGACAGCCGCATATCGAGGAGCTGACGTTCCGGCTCGATCTGCACAGCGGGCGCGATCTCGCCGACGCGTTTGCCCGCGGTGAGCTCGACATCGCGCACGGAATTCCACCGAAGATCGCCCGCGAGTGGCAGCACGATTCGCGATTCGCGCCATACATGCTCAACACGACGCAACTGCA
>QHVY01000418.1:991-3470 GCA_003223695.1 Acidobacteriota bacterium | reverse complement strand
CAATCACGCGATCGATCGCGAACGGATAAACGAGCGCGTTTTCGGCGGACTCGGTGTCGTCGCTCACTCCCTCCTCCCGCCCGGCCTGCTCGGTTACGACGCAAACCGTCGCGGGTTCGAGCACGATCGCGATCGCGCCCGCTCGCTGATGCGCGACGCCGGGCATGGTGGTGGATTTCGCGTCGATTACCGCACGTGGGACACCGACGAGTTCAACAACTCCGGCCTGCTGACGATGATCATCGAGGACCTCGCAGCGATCGGCATCGAGGTCAATATCACCCGACATTCCGCGACCGATGCGCGAGCACCGTTGAATCATCCGGGACACGGCACAGTCTTCTGCGGCAACTGGTACGCAGATTTTCCAGATTCCGACAATTTCTTCTACGTGTTCTTCCACAGCGACTCGAGCGCGGTGCGCGGCATCTACTTCAGTTCGCCGCAGCTCGACCGGCAGATCATCGACGCGCGCCGGGCGACGGATATGGAGCGGCGTCGCGACATTTATCGAGCACTCGATGAGATGGTCGTTCGTGAGGCACCGATCGCGACGCTTNNNGCAATCCACGGAGTGGCACAAGCAGCGCTCGCCGGTGGCGACGATGGAGCCGTCCGCGATTCACCCATGACGAGCACCACTCAGTCCTCAGTCCACAGTCCTCAGTCCTTTCACATCCACGGCGCACTAACGCTGGTCGCGATTCTTTTCTCCGCGAACTACATCATCTCCAAGCTGGCGATGAACGCTTTCGCGCCGCTGGTGTTCGCGTATCTGCGCGTTCTCGGATCGGCGATCATCCTCAACGCGCTCGTGCACGATCGAGCGCCAGTGTCACGCAGCGATTCGTGGCGGCTCGCCGGGTTCTCGCTTCTCGCGGTGGTGCTCAATCAATCGCTCTTCCTCGCCGGTCTCTCGCTGACGAGCGCGCATGTCGCGGCCATTCTGATCACCACAATCCCGGCTTTCGCGCTCGCCGCCGCGATCATCCTCGGACGCGAGCGCGGAACAGCAACGAAGATCGGCGGAATCGCGCTCGCGGCAACGGGCGCCCTACTGGTCGTGGCAGGCGAAGGCCTCGAAGGCACGCGCAAGTCGTTCATCGGCGACCTGCTCATCGTCTCGAACAGCCTTTGCTACGCGCTGTATCTCGTGCTCTCGAAACCAATGATGGCGCGACTGTCGGCGCGGCGCGTCATCGCCTGGATGTTTGCGCTCGCCACCGTGTTGATGCTGCCGGTCTGCGCGTGGCCGATGCTGCATCAGAATTGGCGTGCGATCCCTCCTCACGCGTGGCTCGGCCTCGCTCTGGTGATCGTTGGTCCAACGGTCGCCGCGTATCTGCTGAACGCCTGGGCCCTGGCGAACGCGGAGAGCTCGCTCGTCGCGAGCTACTCGTATCTGCAACCTGTGATGACAGTCTTCCTGGCGGCCATTTTCCTCGGCGAATCGGTGCGCCCCGTGGCCATCGTGGCGACGGCCATGATTTTCACGGGGATTTATCTGGCGGGGCGCCCTTCCACCGCGTAGCGGGTTGCGGGTGGCGGGTAGGCCCACACGCCACCCGCCACATACCACAAGCCGGGTGGGCGGTGGCCGTATCATGTAAACGCGCCTGATACTTGGCGCGTCCAAAGGCCTGTGGGAAGTGTCGTTAGCCTTCGCGTGACGCAGATCAACGCATCCGACCCGTCCGACCGCGAGCTGATCGCCCGAACAATCGGCGGCGACGGCGGCGCATTCGGCGTTCTCGTCGACCGTTTTCAGCGGAAGATCTACCGCGTCGCATATGCGATCGTCCGCGATGAAGTCGAAGCGGACACCATCACACAAGACACTTTCATTCAGGCCTACACGCATCTCGCAAAGTTTCAGGGCCGATCGGAATTCGAGACGTGGCTGACACGAATTGCGATCAATCGCTCGCGTGATTCGCTCCGCCGCCGCCGTTTCGTGCGCTTCTTCAGCGGCGACGATGAAGAGAATCGCGAAGGATGGGTCGAGCCGGTCGACGATCGCCCCGATCCGGAACGCGAGATCATGGCCCATCAGTTGCGCGCGGCAATCGAGCGCGCGGAGAGGCAACTCTCAGCGCAGCAAAAGGTGATTTTCCGACTGCGCCATTACGAAAACCGCTCGCTCGAAGACATCGCCCAGCTCCTCGGCCTCCGCGCCGGCACGGTCCGCGCCCATCTCTTCCGGGCGATTCACAAGATTCGAAAACAACTCGAGGCTTTCCGATGACGAAGCACTATAGCGAAGCAGATTTGCTCGAAACGTATTACATGCAACCCGACGAAGCGTCGGAGATCATTGCGCATGTCGATGGTTGCAATGAGTGTCAGGATCGATACCGCAGCCTCGCGCAGAAGCTGCGCAACATCGCGGCATGTCCCGCAGAGAAGCCGTCGACGTTCTGGACACGACAACGGCTGATGATCATCCGCGCGGTCGAGCACGCCCGCGAGCAGTCCGTTC
>QHVY01000418.1:0-920 GCA_003223695.1 Acidobacteriota bacterium | reverse complement strand
CGCCTGTCGACGACCTCCAGGTTCCGCGTGATCCATGGCAATCGGACGAGTTGAAGGATTTCGGCACTGTCGTGCAGTGGGAGTCGTGGGTTGACGCTAAGAAGGAAGGAAGCTCGTTGTGACGCGCCGGCTGGCGATCGCTGCGATCGCGCTGCTCTCTGTGAGTACCGCGTTTGCCCAGGCGCTCCCACCCGGAAAGTGGTGGCGGCGGCCAGAAATCGTTCAGAGGCTGAATCTGACCGACGAGCAGCAGGACCGGCTGGAGACGATCTTCCGCGCATCGGCGGCCGAGCTGATCGATCTCAAAGCTGATGTGGACAAGGCCAGCATCGCGCTTCGTGGCGAGCTTGATCGGCCGCAACTCGATCGCGTGGCCATTCATCGCATCGCGACACATTTGAGCGAGACGCGCGGCAAGCTTTTCGATCGCGAACTGACGATGTTGATCGAAATGCGCGGCGTACTGACCGATCCGCAATGGAATCGCATGCGCAACGAGCTCAATCAAATGGAGCGGCGCCGGCAGCAGCCATTGCCGCGGGCCAGACCGTAGTGGAGCGACGGGCTCTCAGCCCGTCGCCGGTCGCCAAAACCACGGATAGTCTTCGCATGAATGCGAGAGTCCCGCTCGAACAGGATTGCGCAAGATGTAATCCGCCTTGGCGTTGAGATCCTCGTCACGGCGCACGATTCGATCGAATGACTCTTGTTGCCAGAGTGGGCCCTGACGATCAAGAAGACGGTTCACCTTGTAAGCGGAGGCTCCTTTAATGCTGCTAACGATCCGCAGAATTGTTTCGTCGTACGGCGTAGCGAGGAGATGCACGTGATCGGGCATGACGACAGCGCAATGAATCCAGCAGCGTTTCATATGATCGTGGACACACGAAGCAAGTACTTCATCGCGAACTCGCGGCGGA
>QHVY01000366.1 GCA_003223695.1 Acidobacteriota bacterium | reverse complement strand
GTGCGCATTCGACGTGAGCCCGGCGACATACGCAGTAGCATTCGAGAGATCCGCCGCTGCCAGCGAGTTGTCGACGAAATTGCGCAACGGTGTGATCGATTGCCCTTGTGTCGCGCCGGCGGCATTCGTCATGTACGCGCGGCTCGAGACTGCAAATGAACGATCCGCGCCGACCAAGATTGCGCCGATCGTCTGCGGCATAGGGCTCAACACGTCACGAAGAATTCGCGTTCCGTTCGCGGGGATCGTCACGGCGCCGAGCGACGCGATGTTGTCCGGCATTCCCTCGCCGGATTCGATCACCACGATCTGCACTGTGAGCGGCGTGGATTGGATGTTCTGGATCGCCACGTCGCTCATCCAGCTGCTGCCATTCACGCCGCTCAAATGTCCGGCGACCGGAATGAGATACAGATCCGAGTACTCACTCGCCAGCAGCGCCGGCGAAAAGAGAATCATCAGAAGGAGAGCGAGGCGGCGCATCAGTTGCCTCCTTGCGGCATGCTGTCGTAGCCGGAGTGCGGCGACGCCAGATACGGGAAGGTGCTGAGAAATGGGACGTCGTTAAAATGAACGCCCTGGGTGAGTTGGTTGTTAGGCGCTTTGTTGAATCCGGAGACGAGAACGCCGGCAACAACTTGCAACTCGATATCCACGATGTCGTCGGTGAGCCGGCGGCCATTGGGAAAACCCTGATTGTCGCCGGCGAGAGCGCCCATGCGATTCGGCGATGCCGCGACCGGCGTAGTGAGATTGACGCGCAGCATTTCCGATGGAACGACATTCGGCGGCTTGTTCAGACCATCGAGTCCGGTGAGAAAAACCGAAACGATGTCGTTGCGCGGCGCCGGCGGCACTGTGACTCCCGGATACAGCACCGGAATCAGCTTCGCCGCCTCGGGATCGAGGATGCGGTTCTTGAAGGTGTCATTGGTATTGAATAGCGGCAGATCGCCACTCGGTTCCGAGCTGTTGAAGAAATCCTTGAACGCCAGCGGGATCACGACTTCGTTGACGAGCGGCATCCCCAGTCGCGACACCTGAACCGGCGCGCTGAGCGCCTGGATCGGTGTTAGGCCGGTCGAACGGACAGTCACGTGCGAACGGCTCGACGTTGACCACACGCCGATGATCTGATTCGACTGGCTCTGAACGACATCGGTGATTGGCACCTGGAGAACGATCGACATCACGTTGTAGCCCTTCAAACCGTCGACACCTTTCGTATTGCCGGGCTGATTGATTAGATGCAGCGACTGAAGCGGACGCAGCGCCAGCAAATCAAAGATGGATCCGAGGTCGACCCAGAACGGGTCGTCGCGAGGACCGCAGAACACTTTCCCGCTATTCGGCAACGTGCCGATCGCCGGCGTAGCCAGATTGGCATCGTAATTCGGCGTGGAGCGAGGGCCGATGTTCCAAGGGGCAACCTGGAATTCGCCGCCGATCTGATGCGCATTTGCACCGCGGCGCGGTCCGTCGACACGAGTCACCGTGTAGAACTGCCGCACATTCAGATTCGGGCTGTCGAGGCTCGTCACCGGGCCGGTGTTGTAAAGGAACGTATTTCCGTTTCGCGTATCCGAGCGGAATCGGAACTGGTACGTGATGTCTTCTTTCGCGTCGCCGTTGTTATCAATATGAATTTCGTAGAGCACGTTGTCTGAGAAGTGCCCGAAGTTCGGCCCACCCTGGGCAGCGAGGAACGGGTAGTAGTTCGCCACGAAGGTCACGGTGTTCGGCGCGTCGGGACTGCGGAAGACATAGACGTCCGTGCCGTCCGCCGCCGGATCTTCCGTGATCAGCGGCGCCTCTCGATGCGACGACGCGAAGAGCACCGCCGGAATGAGAAGGCAGATCAAAAACAGAGAGAGATTTCGCTTCGACATTTCGTCTCCTTTTCGTGTGTGAGGCCTCGGTCTCAACTACGCCGTCGAATCGAAATCGGATTTGTGGTCAGAACGCCGCTTCGAAACGAAGACGAAGGGTGCGCGGCTCGACGGGATGCGTGTGAATGTCATTGACTCCGCCGAGCGGCTCGCCGGGCAGGCGTGACGCGTAGTAGTAGTCGACGTCGCTCACCCGCGCGTTCAGCAGATTCAAACCGTCGACGATCATTCGGTAGTGACGCGTGATGTCATAGCCGAGAGTCGCTGTCACGAGATTCGATCGCGCGGATCGAACGCTGTTGTCTTCAATGAGTGGCCGCGGACCGAGATAGCGATCGCGAAGCGAGCCACTCAAGCGACCTAAATCGTGAAATGAGACACCGGCGGAGGCGACGCCTTCCAGCGCGCCTGGGATCCGGTCGCCAGTGCGGAGCCGCGCTTTGGAGTACGCGAGATCCGCATCGAAAAGGATGTGATCTGAAATTCGAACATTGTTCGACCACTCGACACCTGTTCGCCGGCTCGCGCCACTCGCCTCAGTTGTTGCCGTGTCGCCTGCAAAGACGAGCTCGGAATCAATGTCAAGCGCCCAAAGCGCGAGCGTGCTCTGAAGACGGGGAATCACGCTCGTCCGAACGCCGACTTCACTGCCGACTGTGCGCACGAGCGACGTGACCGCGTTGCGGCCATCGTTGCTGTGAAATCCGGTT
>QHVY01000365.1:4295-5496 GCA_003223695.1 Acidobacteriota bacterium | reverse complement strand
GGATGCCGCACGTCATCGATCGTATCAACGAAGCGCGGGCGGAAGGGATCGATGTCGCCGCGAATGCGTATCCGTACATCGCCTCGTCGACCTCGCTCAGCACTGTCGCCCCCGACTGGGCGCTCGAGGGCGGCTACTCCGAATTTCAGAAGCGGCTCGCCGATCCGGAGCAGCGAGCGAAGATCGCGGATTGGATCCACGATGAAGTCGTGCGGCGTCGCGACCGTGGTATCTATGTCGGCCGCATCGCCAATCCCGCGTTGGCGCAGTACGAGAAAAAATTCATCGAGCAGATCGCCGTGGAGATGGGCACCACGCCGGAGGAAGCGCTCATGAAATTGTTCAGCGAAACACCGTCATCGCCGAGCGTCATCTTTTTCTCGATGAGCGAACCCGACGTGCAGTACGCGCTCAAGCAGCCATGGGTGTCGATCGGATCGGATTCCGGCTCGCCGACCCCGCAGGCGCGCGCCACCGCCGCCCCCGCCCACCCTCGCGCCTACGGGACATTTCCGCGAGTGCTTGGGCATTACGTTCGCGATGAAAAGCTGTTCAGCCGATCGCGTCCAGCTCACCGATCGCGGCGTCATACGGCCAGGCATGAAAGCGGACCTGGTCGTGTTCGATCCCATGCGCATTCGTGACGTGGCCACATACGAAGATCCGCATCATTTCAGCGAAGGCATCATCGACGTCATCGTCAATGGCATCCCGGTATTGAAGGAGGAGCAAATGACGGATGCATTGCCGGGGCGAGTTCTGCGAGGGCGAGGCTACCGAGAGTAAATTTCAAATTTCAAATTTCAAATGAAAAATTGAGAATGATGAGGGCAATTTTTAATTTTTCATTTGAAATTCGAAATTCTTAATTTCAATCAGACGTGACTGAAGAGAAATCAGGAAGGCTCGTCCGGGCGGTTGACCTTTGGGGGCCTGGACGCATTGCCGGGGAAGGTTTTGCTGTGGGCGGGGGTGGAAAAAGTAAATTCTTAATTTCAATCAGACGTGACTGAAGAGAAATCAGGAAAGCTCGTTCGGGCGGTTGGCCTTTGGGGCCTGAACGCATTGCCGGGGAAGGTTTGCGTGGGCGGGTGGAAAAAGTAAATTTCAAATTTCGAATTTCATTTGGCCGTGACAGAAGAGAAATCGGGAAAACTCATCCGCGCCGTCGGCCTTTGGGGCCTCGTGGCGATGTGCATCA
>QHVY01000365.1:677-4188 GCA_003223695.1 Acidobacteriota bacterium | reverse complement strand
ACGGAACCGGGGGGAGCGTATCTCTACGCGCGAACGGCGTTCGGCGATTTCGTCGGCTTCGAGACCGGCTGGATGAACTGGCTCGCGCGTCTGACCTCGCTCGCGTCGTTGTCGAATGGGTTCGTGGTATCGATCGCACGCTTCTACCCACCTCTCGGCGCGGGCGTGCCGCGCGCCGCGATCATCATCGGCTCGCTTCTGATTCTCGGCGCGATTCATTTTGTCGGCGTGCGTTACGGCGCGGCGTCGATTTACGTCTTCACGTTCGGCAAGGTGCTGCCCCTCGTCGCGTTCATTGTCGTGGCGCTGATCATGTTTCGCTTCAATCCGATTCCTGCGTCGTTGCATCTCCCGGGACCGGGTACGGATTGGAGCGGCGCTGCGCTGTTCATGCTCTTCGCCTACGCCGGATTCGAAAACCTCGGCGTGCCAGCCGGCGAGTACAAAAATCCGCGCCGCGATCTGCCGATGGCGCTGCTGATCGGAATTCTGGTCATCGCCGCGATCTATGTGCTCACGCAGCTCGGCGCGATGTCCGCTGTGCCCGATCTATCGAAGACGGCCACGCCGATTGCCGACGCCGCCGCGGCGCTCGTCGGCACGTGGGGCGCGGTGATCATCACTCTCGGCGCGTTGCTGTCGATTGCCGGAACGAACTCAGGGACAGTGCTGGAAGGCTCGCGAATGCTTTATGCGCTGTCTCTCGACCGGCGAGCCGGCGCAGTCAGCTATGTTCATCCGAAGTTCCGCACGCCGTCGGTGGCGATCGTCATTCATGTGCTGGTGGCGATGGTTCTGTCACTCGCAGGGTCGTTTGCGCAGATGGCACTTCTATCGACTGTTGCGCGACTGACCACCTATCTCGCCGGCTGCGCCTCGCTTCCTTTCCTCGGCAACGTAACGCCGAAGCGGTTGATCCTGGCAATCCTCGGCGTCCTGGTGTCGTTGACCTTCGTGATCACGCTGCATGCGGTGAACGCAATCGCCGCCGCGATCGCGCTCATCGTAGGCGCGCTCATGTATTTAGCCGTAGGTAAATCCGTAGCGCCTCAGCGTTGACAAACGTCGTTGGCCCAATAACAATAACCGTCTTCCACCGGTCCGAATAACGTTCGATCAAGGAGCCCTGCATGGCCAGAATCTCTCGGCTATTTGTCACGCCTGTTGTATTCCTGTCGCTTTCGACAGCCAGCTTCGCGCAATTCGCCGAACAGAACGTGAACATGGTCGCCGGTACCCAGTGGCCCGGAGGCGATCCGTTCCTGCGGCAGCAGAACGAGCCGTCACTAGCCGTCTCGACTCGGAATCCGCTGCATCTGCTCGCCGGCGCGAATGATTACCGCAGCGTCGACATTCCGTTCACTGCTCCCGCGCGGCCCGATGATGAGGAGACCGGCGACGCATGGCTCGGCGTGTTCAAGTCATTCGATGGCGGCAACCGCTGGACCAGCACCCTGCTCGACGGTTATCCGCAGCAGCACAATCTCAATTCGCCGCTCAATGGTTACCAGGCCGCAGCCGACCCCGTCGTTCGCGCAGCGAATAACGGTCTGTTTTATTACGGCGGCGTCGTCCTCAACCGCGGTGCCAATCCGCTGAGCGCTGTTTTCATGGCGCGCTTCATCGATCGAAACAACACCGAAGCCGGCGATCCGATCCGATATCTAGACGCGAAGCTGATCGACACAGGGTCGGCCGGGCAATTTACGGACAAGGAGTCGATTGCCGTGGCCCCGATGACAAACGGCACGCAGTGCACGGTCGACGGACAGACGTTCGCCGCGCAGAACGTCTACATGGCGTACACGATCCTCGTCGGGAACGACAACAACATTCGCACGAAGGTGATGTTCGCAAAGTCGACCAATTGCGGCGCCACCTGGGATCCGATCAAGCTGAGCGAGTCATATTCCATCAATCAGGGCGCGAGCGTCGCCGTCGACCCAGTCTCAGGCGCCGTGTACGTGGCCTGGCGACGGTTTGCCGGCGGCAATGATCCCAATTCGATCATCATCGCGAAGTCGACGAACTTCGGCGGCTCCTTCACAAAGGGCGTTGTGGTCAGCAACATCAATTATCCATTCGATCAGGGAACGACTGGTGCGGCGATTCGCACGAATGCGTATCCGACCATGGCCGTCGACAACAGCGGGCGCGTGTACATCGCCTGGTCCCAACGCGCGTCGGCGAATGATGACGGACGCGTCGTTATCACCAGCTCAGCCGACGGTCAGACTGGCTGGTCCGCGCCAAGCCCTGTAGCGCCGATTGTTGGCGGCACATCGAACGGACGCGGACATCAATTCATGCCGGCGATGACATTCTCGTCAGGAAAGTTGACGCTCGTATGGTACGACGTCCGCGACGATTCGACGTTTGCCGGCTACACGTTGAATCTGGTGACCAAGTTGTACGACCAGAGCCGCATTCTGGCGGGAAATCTGTCTCTCAATCAGCCACAAATCGTCTTTTGGAAGTCCCTCTCCGACACGTCGCCTGATGCGAATCGGAATCGACAGCTTTGGGATCGTCGCCGACGTTCACGGCTGGCGTGCGCATTACACGCTACAAATTCGGCAGCGTGCCGCCGAGCAACGCGATCCAGGATCTACAAATCGATCCGCCTAACCTCCCGATGTTTCACGGCGGAACATTGCCGTTCATTGGCGACTACATCGATCTCGCCGCATACGTGCTCGGAGGAACCGCGCGCGTGCGCCACGCAGTGTGGACGGACAATCGCGATGTGCGGGCTCCGCTCGGAAATCCGCAGGATTGGACGAAGTACACGCCGGTGCACTCGCCGTCGTTAGGCAACACGAGCATCTTCGATCCGACCCAACAGACATCGAACTACCCGTGCACGACCGACGGTTTCGGCAATGCGGTCTCCGCGGGATCACGCAACCAGAACATCTACACCACTCGCATCACCGACGGTCTGTTCGCCGGTTCTCCCGGTAACGCCAAGCCGCTCAGCAACAATGTTCAGCACGCCTTCACGATCTTCGTGCAGAACGCGCTCGGCGCGACGACGCTGTATCACCTCTCCTTCGCGCCTCTGCCAGCAAATACGGTCGCGTCATTCGAGCAGTTTGCCAATCCGCCGACGACGACGATCGACGTGAACATTCCACCGCATTCCACCGCCACCCGAACCGTGTTCGTGACGGCACCGCCGCACACTCGCATCGATGTCCTCGTGACGCAGGATGGCGGCGCGCTGACCGCGACGATCTCGCTCGATCCAGATCCGACGAATCCCGACAACTCAGCGATCGCGACCAATGAGACGTTCAACCCCGACGTCGCCAATCCCGACGTGGCCAATCCTGACGTAGCCAATCCCGATGTAGCCAATCCCGATGTGGCCAACCCCGACGTCGCGAATCCCGACGTGGCCAATCCTGACGTTGCCAACCCCGACGTCGCCAACCCCGATGTGGCCAACCCCGATGTGGCCAACCCCGACGTCGCCAATCCCGATGTGGCCAACAATTCAATGACCGAT
>QHVY01000365.1:0-569 GCA_003223695.1 Acidobacteriota bacterium | reverse complement strand
CAGTTGCGACCTCGGCGTTGAGCACAACCGGCAGATCATCACCAGCATCAAAGATCCGACGCTCATCACAGATATCAACGAGTTTACGAATCCCTCGCTGACGGATCCGAGTGTGAAGAACGCAACGATGTGGCTAGCGCCGGGCGAGACGGGACGCATCACTGTCCGCCTGGCGAGCGCCACGCCGGGATTGACATTGGATGCTTCGCAATTCGTTACGCCGGTGGTGATCGCGCACTCAGCCAATACCGGCAGTACGCAGCCCTCCACCTCCGCGCCTCCGCTGGCCATCACCACAACATCGCTTCCGGACGGAACCCGCGTCGGAATGGGCGTGCCCGTTCCAGACTACAACTACACCCTGACGACAATCGGTGGATTTGGCGCGCGCACATGGAGCGTCACGCCCGCTCTTCCAACGCGTCTGTTCCTGAATCCGTCCACCGGTGTAATCGCCGGACCGGTGAGCGAAACCGTCGATCAGGACTACACGTTCAGCGTGATGGACTCGGCGAATCCGCCAAAGAGTGCATCGAAGGTCCTCCACCTCCGGACAGCGCCGCCATTAG